>DASPRE010000118.1:0-4398 GCA_035624615.1 Burkholderiales bacterium
AAAAGTCTACCATGATTATGCCACGGCAGTGAAACTCGACCCATCGCAAATCGATATCGTCGACGAGTCGAAAATTCCGGGCTATGCGAAATGAGGACGCTTTTATTCCGCGATTGTCTTCGCCTGACAAAATGCTGACGAAATACGGCAGTTTTTGCCTGATCTCGCGTCCCGCCCCTAAACAAGCCACTGATTATAAACAAGAATATATATTTGGAGCTTGGCATGTCATTTGCTCCATCCATGAGTGCAGGACGTTTTTGTAGCTTATTCGCATATCTATGGGAGTCATGAACATGAAACTTTTACAACAGGGATTTACGTTAATCGAGTTAATGATCGTGGTAGCGATCATTGGTATTTTGGCCGCCGTAGCGATTCCGGCATATCAGGACTATACGGCACGCGCTCAGGTGTCTGAAGCGGTTGAACTGATGTCTGGCGGCAAGACGCCGTACGCTGAATGGTTCTCCGACAAGGGGTCCTGGCCAACGACAACTTCTTCGGTCATGGGCAATACCATCGGCAAGTACGTTCGGGGTGTTGCACAGCTGACAGCACAAGGAACGACCGGCGTTCTGCAAATTCAGGCGACCATGAGAACCACTGCGAGCAAACTGGTTGCTGGCGGAACCATGCTGCTGCAAACGGGTGATGGTGGCAAGACCTGGACGTGCAGCAATGCGGGTGGTAGTGCCACGATTTTAGGAAAATACCGTCCTTCCGCTTGCCGATAGTAGCAATTGGTCTTAAAAACCCGCCTGTTGTATTGGGCGGGTTTTTTCCTTACCAACCGCCCGGGCCCGGGTATCGGCTTGAACAGTCTTAAAAAGCTGCACAAAGTGTAAAAGTGGTTACGTGACGGCGCTCCCGCTACGTATTTTCATACATAGCGGGGTCGCGGAGATGGCGGACACCGGCCAAACGGGTCGTTCGCTATTATGATTGTAATGTTGCAGTTAAGTTTTTTTGCAATAGCGCAATGGTCTCCCATATGATTAATTGGCATACAGGTTTTGCAGCCGAGACTAATCACTGTCAGCGCGCAAAGCGGCCATGGCGGGAATCCTGATACAGCCAAGTATCGAACAGCTGGTGCGGCAAACGTGAAGCAAATTCGAGTTCAAATGAGGACACTGCAGCAACTCTTGGGCATTGAGCTGCCGATCATTCAAGCGCCTATGGCGGGTGTGCAGGGTAGTGCGTTAGCGGTGGCAGTCTCCAATGCTGGCGGGCTGGGCTCACTGCCCTGTGCCATGCTCAGTCTCGACGCCATGCGCGCTGAGCTGGAGAATATCAAGGCAGAAACTGCCAAGCCATACAACGTGAATTTCTTTTGCCACGCGCCGCCTGCTACCAGTGCGGAGCGCGAAGCGGTTTGGCGCACAACGCTTTCGCAATATTACAAAGAGTTTGCAATTGATGGGGACACCATTCCCGAGGGGCCGGGGCGCGCGCCGTTCAGTCACGAAGCAGCCAACGTGCTAAGCGATTTCAGACCCGCCGTGGTGAGCTTTCATTTTGGGTTGCCATCGGCCGAATTGCTAGCGCGAGTCAGAAGCTGGGGCTCGAAAATATTCTCTTCGGCAACCACTGTTGAGGAAGGGCGTTGGCTCGAAGCGCATGGGGTCGATGCCATCGTTGCGCAAGGTCTTGAGGCAGGCGGACATCGTGGCATTTTTCTGTCGGAAGATCTTAGTACTCAAATTGGTACGTTTGCGCTGTTGCCGCAAATTGTGAAGGCAGTAAGGCTGCCGGTCATTGCTGCAGGCGGCATCGCGGATGCGAGAGGCGTTGCGGCGGCAATGGCACTCGGCGCCGCCGGCGTACAAATTGGGACGGCTTATCTGCTCTGCCCTGAGGCCACCACAAGCACAGTGCATCGTGCCGCGCTAAAAAGCGAGGACGCACGCCATACGGCTCTCACGAACCTTTTTACGGGCCGACCCGCTCGAGGAATCGTAAACCGCATCATGAGAGAGCTCGGCCCGATTAACCCTGCCGCGCCTCACTTTCCCTTGGCCGCCTCTGCCATTGCTCCCCTGCGCGCCAAAGCCGAAAAGCAAGGGTCTGGTGATTTCTCGCCCCTGTGGTGTGGGCAGAATGCTTGCGGATGTAAAGAAACACCGGCCGCTCAACTCACGAGGGAATTGGCCGCCAATCTTTAGCGACCAGTCGTCGTGCGCTTATCCCGATAACATTTCATTTAAGTGAGTGTGCTCTCGCTGGGTCGCCGACTACGGACGCCAAACGGCTGGTTTGTGTCGCTCACCGCCAAGTCGCGAACCGGCCAAAAGATTCTATGGTTCAGGTCAAGGATTTTGTGAGGCGCGCAGGATCGAGTTCGGTTTTGTAGGTGTACATCGACTAAGCGGTGCGGGCGATGCGCCGAGCCAGGCTGACAAGAGCCGCGAACATTCGCGAATGACTGCTTCCAGCCCAATGCAAACGGAATTAATAAAAATGGTCGAATCCATCGAAAGCACCTTCGATTGACTACGAGGCAGGTCAAAAGCTTTCAAAGCCCAAAAGAAAAACATCCAAATCTTAAGAACCGCCTGAACCGCTTAGCAGTAGGCGCAGCATCCTGTCGGGGGAGGAAATAATATTCCGTGTCAGCCAAAGAACTCCACAGCGCCCGTTTCCAGATTGTACATTGCGCCGGCGATCTCAATCGTGCCGTTCGCTTCCAGCTCGGCGAGCACTGGGCTATCTTTCCGGATGTTTGCCATCGTTATCTCGACGTTCCTCCGCGCCACCGCATCCACGAACTGGTAGTTCGTCGCCGAGCGTTCACCTTTGTAAGTCGTCGCCTCCACGGCAGGTTTGATCTTGGCCAGCAGTCCGGTGAGATTGCCCAACTCGGCGTTGGCGATGGCCCCTTTGACTGCGCCACATGCAGTGTGCCCCATGACCAGCACGACTTTAGCACCGGCCAGTTTGCAGGCGAATTCCATGCTGCCCAGAATGTCTGCGTTTTCGACGTTGCCCGCTACCCGGCAATTGAAAATGTCGCCGAGGCCGAGGTCCATGATCACTTCGGCGGGCGCGCGTGAGTCGATACAGGAGAGAAATACCGCCGCCGGATACTGACCCTTGGCGCTCGCCCGCTGTTCCCTTAGATAATTGCGGTCTTTTCGCTCGCCTTTCCGGAAGCGCTCGTTTCCCTTCTTCATTACCTTGATGATCTGCTCCGGCGTCATCTTGTCGCGCTGTGCCTTGGTCAGCGCATCGGCGTGAGCTGATCCAATAAAGAGACCGCCGCCGGCAAGCCCGAGTGCGGTGGCAGCCCCCGTCAGCTTGAGAAAATCCCTTCGGCCTGTGCCGCCGTGATCCAGAGGACATTCAATTTTGTCGCACATGATCTTGGCTCCTTTCTCGCAATTTGCTTGCCCTGAATTAACGTTATGTTTCGAGCACGTCCTGAACTGGCCGATTTTTTACCCGGCGCACTGATACTCTACCGAATTGCAGGTGGGCACAATAATAGCCACAGCAGAGAAAGTAAAAAGTTCGGCTTGTTGCTAAACTCGTTGCGAAAACTGGCGCCCTGCTGGGTCTAGGCGAGCGAATTTGGTTTTCGGAATTCTTGAATTAATTGGTCGGGGCGGTGAGATTCGAACTCACGACCACTTGCACCCCATCCGCATCATAGCATCGCGGTTTTTTATTAATCAATACCTTGCAATGCTCGCTATTTTAAATTATTAGTGCTGCAAAGTCTCAGAGAGCCTAAAGGCAGCGCAAACGGGTTACAAAATGGTCACGCTGCGCATATCACTAGCCACCCGTTAGGCAAGCTGCTAAATACGGCCAAAAACGGACATTCGCTTGGTGCTCCCTTATGGTTTACTAATCCTGACGGTACTATTGGAGTTGTTATACGGACACCGAAGGATCAAACCCATTGCGTATGAACCAATTGCGACGGCATCATGGGCGTCCGTAATATCAAAAAAACTCCGGACGCAAGCGTCCGGCTATTACCTGACAGATTGCACTATGAATCACAACGCTTACGCTAGGATGTACCTGGCTGCAGTTCTCATGGGTATCTCCAGCTGCTCGTCGTATGACTTAACGTACACACCGAATCCCAAGCCCGGAACCCAAGAATATCGGGACAGTCTGCGGGTCTTGCTGCAGGTCTGCGTACCTACGCCTTTTACATCTAAGTACCTTGGGGGGTGGATCATCCACCGCTATGGCGAGCATGGTGAGTTACGATCAGCACTCTCAATCCGTGGGGAAAAACTTACATATTCTTCAACGGGTCAACCGATCTTTGAGATATTCACTCATGAACGCCAAATTGATCTTGTTGCGCTGACCGTCAAAGTAGAAGGGGTGGAATACGTTTTTGGTCCGGGGGACCAGAAACTCCCGACCGATGCATGG
>DASPRE010000049.1:0-8578 GCA_035624615.1 Burkholderiales bacterium
GCGCAATATCTATCGCGGTAATCCTTTGTCGTTTGCCTACGATTCTCTGGCACTGGCTTTGGCCCAGGAAGCATTAACTGCAAGAGTGAATCAATCCTTGAATGCGAGCCAAAAAGCATTTCTTTACATGCCATTCATGCATAGTGAGTCCTCTGTAGTCCATCAACGTGCAATGGAACTATTCAAGGAACCTGGATTGGAATCGAATTTAAAATTCGAAATCCGGCACAAAGCAATCATTGACCGATTTGGCCGTTTTCCGCACCGAAATAAAATTCTGGGCAGGCAATCGACTAAAGAGGAAATCAGTTTTCTTAAAGAAGCGAGTTCTTAGTTCTAACAATGAGCCAAATTCTCTATAAGAATCTGCTCAGCTAGGACGCGTGCGAAATTAGGTAACATCACTCTTCCCATCCATGAGTTTCAGTTGCCGCCCATTTGAAGAGTTGGTCAGCAAGCTGCGTAAGCGTGGCTTCGACGAGGGCGCCGAGGAAATTGCGATACTGATGAGCTTGGCTTGGACTACGTCGTCCGAGATGATCGGAGAGCTTGGACGTGCGGTACTCCGATTTCAACGCGAGCACCCAGGCGTTTCGACGGATTTGCGGGATGCCCTTGATCGCTGCATGAATGAGGTTCGGATTTTCTGGCCGGATATTCACTGAGCAGGAGACGATTGAAACCAATGCCCTGAAATGAGGTGACTGGCCAATAGATTCGCCAAGAAGAGTCCTGTTCGGTCTCTACTTTGATTGATTTCGCGCGCCTGTAGTCTATATTCTAGATTGTCTTGTATATGTTAAGTTAGTCGCTAGCGCCATGAATCGGGTAGTGATTGTGGCATTGGCGGCCGGTTCCATTCTTTGCAGCATTGGTGACGCGGCCGCTGAATGGTCGTTGAATACTGGTGTTGAGTACTTGCAGTGGAGAGAGAGTACTGCACCCAGTGTTACTGAACGCGGGGGGCTTTTTACGCTAGGCCTGAACTGGACCCTCGATAAAGAATCGGGTTGGTTAGCGGCGTACAGGGGGAAGCTTTACGGTGGTGGCGCTGACTACGAAGGTGCTTTTCAATTTTCCAACCAGCGTACCAGCGACGTCACGACTTATTACGGAATAACGAATGAGGTCCAAGCTATTTACCGCACATTGTACAGTGCCGCCCCCCATTCAGTGGACTATATCGCTGGTGTGGGTTTGGATTATTGGGTGCGCAAGATAGGGTCAAATACTAGCAACTCCCAAGAAGAAGACTGGGGCGTTGCGTATGGCAGACTCGGTTTTGATATTAACTCGCGTACCGAGCACGGAGTATTTGGCGGGGGCGGGATCAAATATCCGTTCTATACGCAGGAGGATGCTAATTTCACCGATAGTGGGTTTGACCAAAATCCGACATTGCATCCAGGCAAAGAAATTTCCGGCTACGCTCAGCTTGGCTATCGATTCGAAAATCGTAACGATCTAATCTTATATTACGAAAGTTATCGGTTCAGCCAGTCCAATACGGTTTTCCTTACCTCCCAATTTGTCCCGGGAGTAACTTTTTTTGCTTTTCAGCCAAAAAGCGTCATGACCATAATCGGGTTGAAATATCAGATTAACTTCTAGTCGCTTGCAACAGATCGGCGCGCCCTAAGTACAAAATGTTAAAAGGTTGATGCAAAACGTCGCGAGCAGGCGGAGATGCTAGGCGCGAGCGAGCGAAAGGCGAGGCAGTACAAAGTAAGTACGGCGAGCCTTGCGCGAGCGCGCAACACAACAGATCCGCCGCACAGTAGTTTTGCATCAAGCTGCGCTAGAACATCACCACCTGGCGTATAGCTTTTCCTTCTGCCAGGTGGTCAAATCCGGAATTGATGTCCTCGAGTCTGAGCCGACCGCTAATGAGGCGATTGACTGGCAAACTCCCCTGCTTATAGAGCGCAATGTAGCGCGGAATGTCGCGCACCGGCACGCTGCTACCGATGTAGCTGCCTTTAATCGTGCGCTCTTCGCCGACCAGATTGACTTGCGGCACAGGGAAGGTGTGCGTTGGAGGCGGCAAGCCCGCCGTGACCGTGGTGCCGCCGCGGCGCGTGATCTTGTACGCCATTTCCATCGCTTTCACCGAGCCAGCGAGTTCAAAAACAAATTCCACTCCGCCTGCAGTCGCCGCACGTACTTGCTCCGCACAATCCGCGGAAGCGGCGTTGAAGGTATCGGTCGCGCCCAGGCTTTTTGCGAGCTCGAGCTTATGTTCGGCAAGATCAATTGCGACGATGCGCCGCGCGCCAGCGAGAACCGCACCCAGCACCGAAGCCAGTCCCACTCCGCCGATACCGATTATCCCTACGCTTGAGCCCGGCTCGACCTGCGCAGTATTCAGCACCGCGCCGACTCCGGTGAGCACCGCACAGCCAAAAAGCGCCGCTACATCGAACGGCAGATCAGGGTCGATTTTCACCAGCGAACGGCACGATACAATTGCGCATTGCGCAAAAGCCGAAACTCCCACGTGGTGGTTGAGCGGGGTTTTGCCGCGGTTGAGCCGCCGCGCACCCGATAACAACGTACCCGCGACATTGGCCGCTCCCCCGGGGTCGCACAAACCGGGCCGGCCTTCGGCGCAGTGCAGGCAATGGCCGCAACTCGGGACAAACACCATTACTACATGATCGCCCTTTCTGAGATTATCAACGCCCGCGCCCAACTCTTCGACGATTCCAGCCGCTTCGTGCCCCAGTACCATCGGTGTGGGACGCGGCCGGTCACCGTTGATGACCGACAAATCAGAATGGCATAAACCTGCCGCGGCGATTTTCACCAGCACCTCGCCCGGCCCGGGCGGATCGAGGTCGACTTCTTCCACGGAGAGCGGCTTGGAGGCTGAATAAGGCCGCTTCAGCCCCATCTTGTGCAGCACCGCTGCTCTAATTTTCATCAGCAATCTCCCTGAATTGCCGCCAACGCAGACAAAAAAGCCGGCCTTGTGGCCGGCTCCGGAAAAATGGAAAAGTTACTTTAACAACCTCTGGAGCTCGCCGCTTTGATACATCTCGGTCACGATGTCCGAGCCGCCGATGAATTCGCCATTGACGTACAGCTGCGGGATGGTTGGCCAGTTTGCGTATTCCTTGATACCCTGCCTGATTTCCGGATCAGAGAGTACATCCACTGTGAACACGTTTTCGACTCCACATGCCTTAAGGATATTCACCGCGTTGGCGCTGAATCCGCACCGCGGAAAATCAGGCGTTCCTTTCATGTACAACACCACCGGATGCTCGGTGATTTGCTTTTTGATAAGTTCCTGCGTGGTCATAAAGCTCCCAAAAATAGATCAACATTAAATATTATAACATTGCTCGGTGAATCCGCCCGCCTGAAACCCTCGGAATTCCCGACAAATCGTCAGCGCAAAAAAACGCCGCAAACCCGCTCTGTTCGAGCAGATCTCTGCACGCGCCCGCCTGATCGTAACCATGTTCAAGTAGCAGCCAGCCTTGTTTGCAAAGATACGGTCGCGCTCCTCGAATAATCCGGCGAATGCAGTCGAGCCCGTCGGGTCCGCCATCAAGCGCCAACCGGGGCTCATAGCGCACATCGCCTTGCTGCAGATGCTCGTCATCAGAGGCGACATAAGGAGGATTGGAAATGATGAGATCGTATGTTTCCCCGTCCAAGGCCTGGTACCAATCGCTTTTCCTGAAAGCAACATTCCGACTCTCGGTTCCGTACAGTTGTTCGGAATTTTGGCGCGCTAAAGCGAGCGCTTCGTCTGAGCAATCCACCGCGGTAATGTGCGCCAGCGGACGATTCAGGGCAAGAGCGAGAGCAATATTGCCGCTTCCGGTGCCAAGCTCCAGTACCTTGCATGATCGGTCTAACGGTATGCGCGCTAGTGCCCGTTCCACTAACAGCTCGGTCTCGGGCCGGGGTATCAGCACCGTTGAAATAATTTTGAAAATCAGCCCATAAAATTCATGCTCACCTAAAATGTACGCGATGGGCTCTCCGGCCACGCGCCGCTGCACTAGTTCTTGGTAAGCGGCCACTTGCCGGAAATTTAAGATTTGATCGCCGTAAGCAGCGAGATAAGCGCGGTTGACACCCAGTACCGCCTGCAGCAGCAGATTCGAGTCGCACGCTTCAAGGCGGCTTCCCCGTAACGCGTTTTCAATGCTCACTGGCGCAGCAAATGAAGACAGGTTATCGAAAGCTGTTTGCATCAGGTTTCCTCGGCCAACGCCGCCAATTGCTCGGTTTGATGCTCGGCTATCAATGCGCTGGTCAGTTCGTTCAAATCGCCGTCCATGATCTGATCAATCTTGTACAACGTAAGATTGATGCGGTGGTCGGTCACCCGTCCCTGCGGAAAATTATAGGTACGGATGCGCTCCGAACGATCGCCGCTGCCAATCAGCGATTTGCGAGTTGCAGCCTGTTTCGCCTGCAGCTCGCGCAGCTGTTTGTCCTTGATGCGCGCCGCAAGAATCGCCAGCGCCTGCGCCTTGTTTTTGTGTTGCGAGCGCCCGTCCTGGCATTCCACCACGATCCCAGTCGGCAGATGCGTCACTCGCACTGCGGAATCTGTCTTGTTGACGTGCTGCCCCCCAGCTCCCGAAGCTCGATAGGTATCGATGCGCATTTCCGCGGGATTAAGCACGACATCGGAAATTTCATCCGCTTCCGGAAGCACCGCCACGGTACAGGCCGAGGTATGGATGCGTCCCTGCGTTTCGGTTTCTGGAACGCGCTGTACACGGTGCCCGCCCGATTCGAATTTAAGCTTGGAATAGACTCCCCGGCCGGTAATCTTGGCGATGACTTCCTTGTAGCCGCCCATTTCGGAGGGACTTGCGGATATGATTTCCAGCTGCCAGCGCTGCCGCTCGGAGTGGCGCACGTACATGCGGAACAAGTCTTTGGCAAACAGCGCGGACTCGTCGCCCCCCGTTCCCGCACGGATTTCCAGAAAAATATTGCGCTCATCGTTGGGATCCTGTGGCAGCAATTTCTTTTGCAACTCGGATTCGATGCGCAAAAGTTTCTCGCGTCCCTCGCGCATTTCAGTCTCTGCAAATTCGCGCATCTCCGGATCGGACTGCATTTCCTGCGCCGCTTGCAGGTCGCGCTCACCGGATTTATAAGCCTCGTACAACTGAACCACCGGTTTGATCTCGGCGTGCTCGCGGGCGAGCTTGCGGTAATTTTCCAGATCCGCTGTGGCTTTTTCGCTGCTTAGGATTTGGTTGAGTTGGTGGAGGCGGTCGCTGAGTTGCGATAGTTTTGCGGCGATGCTTTGTTTCATTCTTGTCGGTGTATCTGATAAAGGCGGTTGATTAAAGCCACCAGTTGTTCACGATCCTCCTTGTTTGCGTGATTTAGCACGTGAGTGGGTATATGCAGGAATTTATTGGTCAGCGCCCGGCTCAAGGATTCTGCTACCTGACGCGCGTCGGCGCCGCGCTCAAGCATCCGCAAGGCGCGCTGCAGCTCGTTGCGACGGCCGCGCTCTGCATGATCACGCAGGGCGCGAATGGTGGGAACGAGTTTGCGCGTTTCCAGCCAATTCACGAAACTGATGACGTTCGTTTCGATGATGGCCTCCGCCTGGGCCACCGCGCTCTGGCGTGCGTCCATTCCATTTTTTACCAGGTGCGCGAGATCGTCCACCGTGTAAAGAAACACATCGTCCAGTTTGCCCGCCTCGGCCTCGATGTCGCGCGGCACTGCAAGATCAACCAGCAGCATGGGACGGTGCTTGCGCAATCTTATCGCCCGCTCCAGCATGCCTTTGCCGAGAATCGGCAAAGGACTCGCGGTACAGGTAATCACCACATCATGCGCAGCCAGCTGTTCGGGCAATTCGTTCAGCGTAATGGTGGTCCCGCAAAATCGTTGCGCCAGGGCCGCGGCATGTTCCACGGTACGGCTGGCGAAGGTCATACGCCTGGGGATTCGGGCTGCGAAATGCGTGGCACATAATTCAATCATTTCCCCAGCGCCAATCAGCAGCACGCACTGGTCGGATATGCTTGGGAAAATGCGCTCGGCAAGGCGCACTGCCGCAGCCGCCATGGAAACCGAATTCGCACCGATATCGGTGTGACTGCGCACTTCCTTTGCCACGGAAAATGAACGCTGAAACAATTTGTGCAGCAGCAATCCCAAGGTGCCGGCTTCCTCGGCAGTGCGCACCGCCTGCTTGATTTGACCGAGGATCTGCGGCTCGCCCAATACCATCGAATCCAGGCCGCTCGCCACGCGGAAAGCGTGTTTCACGGCTTTCTCCTTGGGCAGCGTGTAGAGATAGGGCTGGATATTTTGGGACTTGAGGTGATGGTAGTCGGCCAGCCATTCGACTGCCGCTTCAGGCTCGGGTGTGTTGCAATAGACCTCGGTGCGGTTGCAGGTGGAAATAATCGCCGCCTCGCTTACCGGTCCCCGATTAACCAAGTCGCGCAAGGCATCGCCCAGAGTTTGCGCGTGAAACGCCACCCGCTCACGCATCGAAAGCGGCGCGGTAACATGGTTGACGCCTACAGCAAACAACTGCATGCCGGTAACGGGAAGGCGAGGGGATATTTAAAATATTACAGCATCGCCGCCCTTAGGAAAAGTTTCCGCCGATGCCCTACCTCGTCGAATGCGGTGCGTCTAAAAAAGAAATAAGAACGGACACCTGCCTGCTTAGGGAAAGGTGTCCGGTTGGTTTCTGACTAGCGGTACTTAGCTTTTTTTGGCCTTGGCTTGAGCAGCCTTGCAGTCTTTATCGGTCATTGCCGTAAAGCCTTGGCCTTTACACGCGTTCTGGCCTTTGCAGGCGTTCTTGGCGCCCTTGCAATCGCTCTTGCCCTTGCAAGCGTTCACGCCTTGACAGTGCACCATTGCTTCGTCAGCGAAGACATTGCCGATGCCGGCGGTAACAAACATTCCGGCCGCCGCGGCGGCAAGGGCAATACCGGTGAGCTTCTTTACTGCTGTCATAATCTAGGTCTCCTGAAAATCGAAATGAGCCCGGTTTTTGTAGTCCGGTCCGAATGCCAACCGGTTCACAATGCGACCGAACCACGCATTCGTGAAATTGAATTTCAATTCGTCGATGAATTTGCAATTATCTTACATTAACGCGGTTCTTTAGTTATCAGTTGACCCGCCTTGCCGATTCTGTGGCCAGACTGTCGGGTGCCAGCGACAACAAAATGCGGTAAAATTTGTATTTCAATTTCCATTTGCGAAAAGTTTCCAGATTTATGGACATGCCAAAAACAAAAGAATTCTCCAGACGCGCGAGCGTGGGCGTGAAAATCGGACCTGTTACTATCGGCGGTGGGGCCCCGATCGTGGTGCAATCCATGACCAATACCGATACCGCCGACGCGCAAGCAACCGCAAAGCAGGTTGCGGAGCTCGCTAAAGCCGGCTCAGAGCTGGTGCGCATCACGGTAAACAGCGCCGAGGCCGCAGCACAAGTCGCACGCATCCGCGAACGGCTGGAGCAGATGGATTGCAAAGTGCCGCTTATCGGCGATTTTCATTTTAACGGACACAAACTTCTCACCGAATATCCCGACTGCGCAGAAGCGTTAGCTAAATACCGCATCAATCCCGGAAACGTGGGCAGAGGATCGAAGCGCGATGAGCAGTTCGCCACCATGGTTGAGGTCGCGTGCAAATTCGACAAGCCCGTTCGGATCGGCGTGAACTGGGGCAGCCTGGATCCGGCGCTGCTGACGCGCATGATGGACGAAAATGCGAAACTTTCCGAACCACAAGATGCCAATGAAGTCACGCGTGAAGCGCTGATTATCTCAGCTTTGGACAACGCCCGACGCGCAGAGGAAATTGGTCTCGCGCATAATAAAATCGTTTTGTCCTGCAAAGTAAGCGGAGTGCAGGATTTGATCACCGTATACCGCAACCTTGCCGCGCGCTGCGATTATCCTTTGCATCTGGGTTTGACGGAAGCAGGAATGGGTTCCAAAGGTATAGTCGCTTCCACTGCAGCGCTGGCCGTGCTGCTGCAACAGGGCATAGGCGACACTATACGTATATCGCTTACGCCCGAGCCGGGCGGCGACCGCACCCGGGAAGTGATCGTGGCGCAGGAAATTCTGCAGACCATGGGATTGCGTTCATTTACTCCAATGGTGGTGGCCTGCCCGGGATGTGGCCGCACCACCAGTACGTTCTTCCAGGAGCTCGCGGACAAGATTCAGAACTATCTGCGCGACCAAATGCCGGTATGGCGCGATCAATACTCCGGAGTGGAAAAAATGAATGTGGCGGTAATGGGCTGCGTGGTGAACGGGCCGGGAGAAAGCAAGCACGCCAATATCGGAATTAGCCTTCCCGGCTCAGGGGAAACTCCGGTTGCGCCGGTATTTGTCGACGGCCAGAAAACGGTGACGCTCAAAGGCGCAAATATCGCCGAGGAATTTCAGAAGATCGTCGACGGCTACGTGCAGGCGAGGTACGCGAAGCGCGGCTAGCTGCCGCAATAGCCGTTGGCGCGAAACCACTCCACGGCATCTTTCAGCGCTTGCTCCACAGGCCGCGGATTGTAGCTCAGTTCGCGTCGCGCTTTTTCAAT
>DASPRE010000050.1:0-4501 GCA_035624615.1 Burkholderiales bacterium
AGCCGCGACAGGCGTTCAAGCTGGGTAAGTTGATCGCGCACTCGCTGCTCCAGGTTGCTGTTCCACTCCGCAAGTTGCACTGCCTGAGATTGGATGGTGTCGTAAAGCGATTTAATGCGCAGCAGCGAGCGCACGCGCGCCAATAGCTCGGGCTGATTGATCGGCTTGGTAAGAAAATCGTCGGCCCCGGCCTCCAAGCCTTTAATGCGCTCTTCCTGCGGATCGAGCGCGGTCACCATGATCACTGGCAAGATTTGTGTTTCGCGCCGCGCGCGAATCGCGCGGCACACCTCGTAGCCATTCATTTCCGGCATGACCACGTCTAGCAGTACCAGGTCGGGGGGTTCGGCGCCGATACTCTCCAGCGCTTCGCGGCCCGAGTTCGCAGTGAGGATCTCATACCCGTGGCTGCGCAGCGAGTCGGCCAGCAGCTTGACGTTTAGCGGCTGGTCATCAACGACAAGGATCCGGGCAGGAGCCTGCATGATCACGGGCCGCGTTAGGTAAACCGCTCAATGGTGGTCTGGACGAGTGCCAGGAATCCCATGACGTCAATCGGTTTGCTCATGTAACCATCGAAGCCCGCCTTCATGATGGTTTCGCGCTCCGGCTGCATCACTGATGCGGTGACGGCGATTACCGGTATGCTCCGCGTGCGGGCGTCGGCGCGCAGCACCTGAAGGGCGGCAATCCCATCCATGCCAGGCAGGCCGATGTCCATGACGATGAGATTCGGTGGATCCGCCTGTGCGAGAGGAAGACCTTCTTCGGCACTCATTGCCGCAACCACAAGGTAGCCTTTCACTTCCAGCAAGTCGCGCAGCAGCTTGAGATTTCTTTCGTTGTCTTCGACGAGTAGCACGCGCTTCGTGTTCATGATGACACTGGAAGGAAGATAGTGAAGGTGGAGCCCTGGTTCGGTGTGCTAGAAACCGTCAGGCTACCGCCGTGCAGCTCGACAAACTTGCGAGTGAGCGCGAGCCCCAAGCCGGTGCCCTCCTGCTTGCGATCACCCAGGCGGTGGAATGCCTCGAAGAGGTGGTCTTGGTCCTCAGGCGCGATGCCGACGCCGGTATCGCTGACGGCAATTTGAAGTGCCCCGTTGCCACGAGTGGCGTTGACTGCAACACGCCCTCCTGCGGGTGTGAATTTGATTGCGTTGGAGAGCAGATTGAGCAGGATCTGGCGGAACTTGCGTTCGTCACCCGCGTAAGTGCCGACTTCTGGAGAAACTTTCGCCTCGAGTAAGACGCGGGCTCGTTCGGCGCGGTCGCGCACGAATGTGAGGGCCTGCTGGACCGAGGTCGCGACGTCGAACGTGCTCAGGTCGAGTTCCATGCGCCCGGCCTCGATCTTGGAGAGGTCCAGGATGTCGTTGATGAGCGAGAGAAGGTGGTGGCCAGAAGCGCGAATGTCCTCGACGTACTCGGCCTGCTTGGCGTTGAGTTCGCCGAAGAATCGAGCCTGGAGCGCCTCCGAGAAGCCGATGATGGCGTTTAGAGGCGTTCTGAGCTCGTGAGACATGCTAGCGAGGAATTCTGACTTGTGTCGATTGGCGGCTTCGAGTTGCCGGTAAAGTCGCCCCAGTTCATCATTCATCTGGTTCAGGTTTGCCGCAAGCGTTCCCAGCTCATCACGGTTTATTATTTCGACCTTTGCTGAGAAATCCCCTGAGGCAATCTGTCGCAGTCGCGTATCCATGCCTTTGATCGGCTGGATCAGCGACCACGAAATGGCGAAGCCCAGAAGCATCGCGAGCCCGATGCTTGCGAACGCGATGCCGATGACGGCCCAGCGCGAAGCCACATACGCCCGGCGGCTTGCTTCCACGCTTTCCACAATGTCGGCCTCGGCCCTGTTGACCAGTTCGTTCATCAGGCGTTCGAGGCGGTTAGCGACAGGGGTCCCTTGCGCGATGTGCAACTCCCGTCCCTCGGCCTCCTTCCCCTGGCGGATCAATTCCACGACCTGCGTGACCACTGCAACAAATTTTTCGTAATCCTCGCGGACTCGGCCTAACAACACTACCTCGTCCTTAGCGACGAATTGGAGCCGGTCGACGTCATAACCGAATTCACTGAGCTGGCGCAGCGTCGCATCGAGCGTACGCTCTTGCGGCACCAGCAGGGCCGTAGAGACGCTGTAGAGCTGAGCGGTGGTGTCGTGCTGCAGTTGGCGGTAAACGGCGATCTTGCGCTGGAGCTTCACCAATTCGTCGGCATGGCGGTCGGCACTGTTTAATGATTCGAGGCCGACGACGCCGACTATGACGAGCAGCAGTGCGTTGGCCAAGAAAGCGGCGAGAAGTTTCGCATGAATCGTGGCGGGTATCCGCGCGACTAACCGCGGCAGCCAGGCAATCATCGCTGGCGGCCTTCGCTTAGCAGGGACTGAATGTCCTTCAGCAGTTCGTCGGGGTCGAACCGCACGCCGAGATACTGGACGCGTAGCCATCCGCTCCGATCCACAAGTGAGGTGAGGAAACTGTGATCCACGTCTCCGCTGGGCATCTTGCGGAAAAAAGCGCCGTAGCGTCTAACCACGCTCCGGACATTGGCCTCCGGCCCGGTCAGGAACGCCCAACCGGAAAGATTGGCGCCAAGCTCTTCGGCGTATTGCTTGAGGACTGCCGGGGTGTCCCGCTTGGGATCCACTGAGATGGACAAAAAGAATGCTTCCGGTCCGAAGTCAGCGCCCAGGCGTGGTTGGAGCGCCGCCATTTTGTGTATCAAAAGCGGGCATGAGTCCTTGCAGGATGTGAAGAAGAAAGTGACCACCACCACCTTTCCCCGAAGCTCCCTCAGAGAAAGCCGATTGCCGTCCTGGGTAGTCAGGGTGAATTCGGGAGCCCGGCCGATCCTCGACAGGCTACCGTCTTGCGCGGCAGCGTGGCCCAGCGCAAACCACCCGAACGCCGCGAGCGCCGCTATTCGAATTCCTGCGAAGCGACTCATGCGTAGCAGCCTGATGCAAAACTCCATGGGGCCGCGGCGCTGGCCTTTCGGGATGAGATGCGCGAAGCGAGCCGCGTCGAATAGCAGGTGCATATTCACGAGGCGAGCGACAAAGCAGATCGCCCGAAAAGTCGCGCCCCGTCCCGGTTTGAACGAAAAATGCCCATCTGTGTCGTTGCGCTCCTGGGCTTCGTAGAGGTGGCTACGACCTTCGTCGCGCGCCTAGCATCTATGCATTTTTCGTCCAAACGCGGCTCCCAGCGAGTTCTGCATCAGGCTGTTAAGCCTTCAACTCCCTCTTGACTTCCGTGATGAAACGCCAGTCGGTGCCCTCCGCGATGATCCTCTTCGGATCCGATTTGATGATGCCGGCTTCCAGTAGGCGGAGGGACCAAAAGCGCACCGTGTCCTCGGAATCGTACTCTCGCCATTTCGTGTAGCCGATCTCCTTGACCGATTGCAGGACGTACTCGTAATTGTTCGCGACGCCTCTGTCAACCATCAGGCGGGCAGCCCGCTCCGGTTGGCTTACGCATAAATCGGTGGCCTTTAACATTGCCCGTAGCGCCCGTTTCGTAGCGATCGGGTACTTGCGCGCGAACTCGCGGTTCGCCGCCGCCATGCAGCAGAAGTATTGCGACCAAGGCCGATCCGTGCCGAAATCTATCAGAACGCGCCCAATCTTTTTCGCCCTTAATTCTTGGGGCTCGGGTGCAAAACCCATGAAAGCGTCGATTTTCCCTTCGGCGAAGAGCTCGATCGACTTGCCCGGCTCGAGGTTAATCCATTTAATATCCTTCTGCGGATCCAAGCCGACAAAACTTACTAGCCCGGCGACGAAAGCCTGGCGACTGCTGCGTTCGGGAGCAGCCACGGTCCTTCCTTTCAAATCACGCAGCGTGCGTATCGGATCGTTGGCGAACAACTCCCAACAGCCTGTATGGATCCCCCCGAGGATAACGACGGGCGCACCGACGTCGAGTTCCATTAAATGGCCCGCCGTATCGTTCTGGGTGATATCGATTTTGCCTTGGGCAAGCGCTTTTGTGGGGCCCTCGTTGAGTGGCGTCTTGACATACTGCACCTCGGTAAACCCCTCGGCCTTCAACAAATCTTCCGCCAAATAGACGGGCGCGAAGCATGTGATCGGAGCGTCGTGAATCCGAATTCGGGTCGTCTCGGGTGGTGGCTCTGCAGCGGCCAACTCGGGCTTCAGACCAAAAAGAGCAGCCGTCCCCGCCAAGGTTAGGCCACCCAAAAATTCCCTCCGGCTCCATTTTTTCTCTTGGCGATCATCCATGGAATCACCTTTCAAAGTAAGGACGCAATCAATACTAGCCCTTCATGTAATCTTTGTCGACAAGCTATCCGTGAGGGGCACCATAACAACAATGAGTCTCCCCACAAGCTTGGGACGAGAAGATCATAAACTGTGAAGCTAACATCCCGGCACCAAATGTAGTGCGGAACAATTGAAGATTTGCTTGCTCAATATACTGAGCCTCTGTTCGGCTAATTAAAAATTTCCGCCCGTTTTTTTACTTGCA
>DASPRE010000057.1:0-30451 GCA_035624615.1 Burkholderiales bacterium
ACCGACGATAACCCGCAGGCGCTAGTTTACGAGCAATTGCTGGCATCGGCTTTCGCAGTGAACCCTTACCGCAGGCCGGTCATAGGCTGGATGAACGACTTGGTAAATATGCGTGCCGAAGATGTGGAACACTGGTACCGCGAATGGTATGCGCCGAATAATGCCACGCTGATAGTGGTGGGAGATGTGAAGCCTGGAGAAGTGTTTACTCTCGCGCAGCGTTATTTTGGTGCAATCAAACCCAAAGTATTGCCGGTACGAAAACCCCAGGAGGAACCGCAGCAAATTGGCGTGCGCAG
The DNA here is from genome assembly GCA_035624615.1 of Burkholderiales bacterium. Lineage (GTDB taxonomy): Bacteria > Pseudomonadota > Gammaproteobacteria > Burkholderiales > JAHFRG01 > JAHFRG01. The sequence continues at coordinate 300 of DASPRE010000057.1, forward strand.
CGTCACGGTGAAAGCACCCGCCAAGTTGCCGTACCTCATGATGAGTTACCACGCGCCCGTGCTGCGCGATGCCGAGCAAGACTGGGAGCCTTACGCGCTTGAAGTTCTTGCCGGCGTGCTCAATGGCAATGAATCGGCGCGTTTAAACCGTTCCTTAGTGCGCGAAACGCGGGTTGCCTCTTCCGCTGGGGCCAGTTATGACATCACGCAACGCGGTCCAGGTTTGTTTTACCTGGAAGGCGTCCCCAGCGAAGACAAAACTGTCGCAGATTTGGAAACGGCAATGCGCGGTGAGCTGCAAAAAATCATCAATGATGGTGTGACCAATGCGGAACTGGATCGTGTGAAGGCCCAGGTGATCGCCAATCAAGTATTTGAGCGCGATTCGGTAATGGCCCAGGCCCATGAGATCGGCGGATGGGAAATGGCAGGGCTGTCGTATAAATCACTGGATATTCTGGTGGGCAAGCTGAAAGCGGTGACCGCTGAGCAGGTACAGGCGGTAGCAAAAAAATATTTCAACGATGACAACCTCACGGTCGCGGTACTTGATCCGCAGCCTCTCGACAATGAAAAACCTGTCAAGGAGCCCGCAGGATTGCGACATGATTAACATTTTCAAGTGGTGTGGGTTACTTTTAGTTGGCGTATTCGCAGGCGCGGGACAGGCCTTCGCTATCTTGCCGATACAGCATTGGCAGACTTCGACAGGGGCCCGGGTCTATTTTGTGGAAAGCCACCAATTGCCGATGCTCGATGTGAGCATTGATTTTGCAGCCGGTAGCAGCCGCGACACGCCCGCCGTATCCGGCTTGGCGAATCTCACCCGCCATATGCTGAGTCTCGGTGCAGGCGGACTATCCGAGGATGAAATCGCCGAAATGCTTGCCGACGTCGGAGCGGAACTGGGCGGGCGCATCGACCAGGACCGGGCCGGCGTCACGTTACGTACTTTGAGCAGCAAGCGCGAGCGCGATCAGGCGCTCGACATGTTATCGCGCATCGTGCAAAGGCCTGAGTTTCCCGAGCAGGTGCTGGACCGGGAAAAAGCGCGCATCGTGGCGGTTCTGAAAGATTCCGCGACCAGGCCGGAAAGCATCGCGGATCGCGCATTCTACTCGCTTCTCTACGGCAGCCATCCATACGCGCTGCGCATATCCGGGGAAGTAGACAGCGTGGAGCCACTCAAGCGCGATGATCTCGAGAAGTTTTACCGCACTTATTACACCGCACATAATGCTGTAGTGGCGATAATTGGTGATGTAGGCCGCAAGTCCGCGCAGGAAATCGCAGAAAACCTTACTTCAAAACTTCCCCGGGACGCTTCGCCCTTGCCCGCACTGCCGGAGGTAACCGCTCCGCTACAGGCGCAGGATCGCGAGGTTCCGCACCCGGCGACGCAAAGCCACATCCTTTTGGGCTATCCGGCACTGAAGCGCATTGACCCGGACTATTTCGCGCTGTATGTAGGCAACTACATACTCGGCGGCGGCGGATTCGCTTCGCGCTTCGTTGAACAGGTCAGGCAGAAAAGAGGACTCGTTTACAGTGTGTACAGTTATTTTGACCCATTGCAGCAGAAAGGGCCGTTTCAAATCGGCTTGCAAACCAAGAAGGAGCAGGCGCAGGAGGCGCTAAAAGTGGTGCGTGAGACACTGCGTAACTTCATCGCCAACGGACCGACCGAACAAGAGCTCAAAGCGGCAAAGCAGAATCTGGTTGGCGGTTTCCCGCTGCGCATCGACAGCAATAAAAAGATACTCGAGTATCTCTCAATAATCGGCTTTTATCGCCTGCCTCTCACTTATCTCGATGACTTCGTGCCAAATGTAGAGAAGGTGACCGTGGCGCAGATTAAGAGTGCTTTTCAGCGGCGCATCGACCCAGACAACATGGTAACGGTAATCGTGGGGGCACCGGGCGCAAGCTGAAGCGTCATGGCCACAACGGGACGGATCAGGATCATTGGAGGTACATGGCGCAGCCGGATTATTCACTTCCCGGCATCGGCCGATCTGCGACCGACCCCGGACCGCGTGAGAGAAACATTGTTCAACTGGCTGGGCCAGGATTTGAACGGTAAAAACTGCCTGGATTTATTCTCGGGGAGCGGTGCGTTGGGGTTTGAAGCACTATCCCGTGGCGCGCGCAAGGTGGTTATGGTCGAAAAAAACCGGCAGGTGTTCAAGGCGCTGCGCGATAATGCTCAGAAGCTTGGGGCACAGAATCTGGAACTTGTGCACGCGGATGCGCTAGAATTCCTGAAAGTTGACCGGAACGCCTACCACATAATTTTTCTCGATCCGCCATTCCGCAAGGATAATATTCCCGGTGTACTTGCGGTTATACCGGAGCGGCTTGCGGAAGGGGGGTCGGTCTATGTTGAAAGCGGAAAAGCTTTTGAGGCGCCGGACTGGGAGGTGTGGCGTCACGGCAGGGCGGGCAAAGTTCATTATCAGCTACTGAAGCGGAAAATAACATGAACAAGGCAGTGTATCCCGGCACTTTCGATCCTATTACCCGCGGCCATGAGGATTTAGTGCGGCGTGCCGCGCACATCTTCGATGAAGTGATTGTCGCGGTCGCAGATAGCCATGGCAAACAGCCCTTTTTTACCCTCGCAGAGCGGGTGAAAATGGCGGAACAGGTACTGGCGAATTACCAGCGGGTGCGAGTGATAGGATTCTCGGGATTGCTCATGGATCTTGTGCGCAGCAAAGGCGCGAACATCATAGTACGGGGGCTACGTGCCGTATCCGACTTCGAATATGAATTTCAAATGGCGGGGATGAACCGCAATATGCACCCCGACGTGGAGACGATTTTCATGACGCCGTCGGAACAGTTCATGTTTGTTTCAGCGAGCATGGTGCGCGAGATAGCAATTCTTGGTGGCAATGTTGGCAAGTTCGTGCAACCCTTGATTGCGGAACGGCTAAGTGCCAAAATAAAAAAATAGTGAATGGACCGAAAAACAGCTATGGCATTAATGATCACAGATGAATGCATCAATTGCGATGTTTGCGAACCGGAATGTCCCAACGGCGCAATTTCACAAGGTGAAGAAATCTACGTAATAAACCCTGCTCTTTGCACCGAATGCGTCGGGCATTACGACAGTCCGCAATGTGTTGTAGTGTGTCCAGTGGACTGCATCCCGCTTAATCCAAATTTTGTCGAAAGCAAGGAGCAGCTGCACCACAAATACCTAGTGCTCACTGCGCAAAAAGGCGTATCTACCGTCTAGCCGGGCGAGGTCGATCCACGTCAGAATTGCAAGTTCTCTTAGGTCTGGCAACGCGGACAATAAAAACTGGAGCGCTGCCCCTGCTTAAACTGTCTGATGCGCGTGCCGCAAGCTTCACAGGGTTTGCTCCCGCGACCGTAGACTTGGCAGTGTAGCTGGAAATCGCCCAAGTTGCCGTCACAATCAGCAAAGTCACGCAAGCTACTGCCGCCGGAATTGATCGCCTGGCGCAGCGTGGTACGCACTGCTTCCACCAATTTTTGATAACGTTCGCGACCAATACGCAAAGCGGCTGTCTTGGGATGAATTCGCGCGCCGAACAGCGCTTCGTTCGCGTAAATGTTGCCGATCCCCGCCACTACGCGGTTGTCCATCAGAACCTGCTTTACCGCTACACGGCGGCCGCGGGTACATCGATACAGCCAATCAGCATTAAAGGCGCGGGTCAATGGCTCGGGCCCGAGTTTCTTGAGCAGCGGGTGGGCAAGCGCGTCGCCGCTCGTCCAATGCACCGAGCCGAAACGGCGCGGATCTCGCATGCGCAGCAACTTGCCGTTATCCAACAGCAAATCAAAATGGTCATGTATTTGCGCCGCAACTGGCTCATTCAGGAGACGCAAGCTTCCCGACATTCCAAGATGCACGATCAATGTGCCGCTGCTGCAGCCGATAAGCAGGTATTTACCGCGCCGCGAGACATTATCGATCGTCTGACCGCTGACCAAGCGGGGCAAATTCTTGGCTACTTGCCAACGCAACCGCGGATTGCGAATGGCGACCGCCACGATGCGTCTCCCATTTAAGCGTGGATTGAGACCGCGCCGCGTTATTTCTACCTCCGGAAGCTCTGGCACGGTTTACACTCCGTTACTTTTCCGTTTCGGGTGCGCCGATATATGGATCGAGCAGGCGTGCTGCCACATCTTTGGGAAAACGGTAGGCAATCATTTCATCATCGCGCAGCAGTATCAATTCCGGCCGTTTTTGCAGTATATGCAGAAGCACGCTGCCGCCGTTATTCAGCGTAATCTTGATCTGCTCCGCATATGGCGCAGGCTTTGCGGGTTCGCTTGCGATGCTGTAAGCATGGCGCCATTCGTCGGCGAAGCGGTTCAACTGATCCTGGGACAGTTCAGCCGACGCTGGGGACACGTTCCAGGCGCCGTTTACGCGCCGGAGTTTGTATCCCGGTAAATCAAATCCGGTGGGTATCTCGTTTTCCGCAAGTAGCAGGTGGTTAAGGAAAGAATCGGGGGGCATTGCGACCGCGGCGCCGTAGCGCGGCGGCACCAAATAGACGCTATCCGCCGTGGCAACGTATTGTTCGGCGGTTAGCGGGTTAAGCGCGCCGAAGCTAAACGTTTGCTTTCCCAACGTTAAACGCGCTTGGGGTTGATCCAGATCGAAGCGCGTCAAATCGTTCGCCACGAAACGCTGCTTGCTGGTGGCGGAAAGAATGTCCAGGAGGTGTTCTACCTGAAAAGCATTGGCACGGGCCGTGTACGGGCGAGTGACGAACCAATCATGGCCGCGCTTTTCGAAGGCGAGTGCCGCAGGTTTGTCAATAGTGATGCTGTTAATGTCGCCGGGTTGCTGCATGGAGAGCCGATAATCGTTCGCCGTTTTGCTTAGCGATTTGAAGTAGAGGACGGAAGCCAGACCCGCGACAGCGAGCAACAATACGATGTTAAGCCAAATCCTTGATTTCACAGTTTGCGGCGTCGCCACCAAATCGCCCCCCCGGTCACCAAGAAAATCAGCGGCATTACGACGAGCAAGCCGACCGAGACTATGGTCAGCGCGGTCTTGCCAAGATAAAAATTGCTGTCCGAAGCGGCACGGGGCTGGATGGTAATCAGGTCCTCATCGCGCGCCAGCCAGTTGATGATGTTTACGCCCAGATCGAGGTTGCCGGCGTTGCCGAGATAGCTGTTTGCGAGAAATGCGCCGCTGCCAATTACTACCACGCGTTGTTCGCGTCTTTTGATTTGCCTCGTCAGCGCAATCCCTATAGTCACCGGGCCGGCAGTATCGAGTTTTTTGTCGAACCGCGCCGTTTCGTCAGGTTTGCCGATTTCCACCCAGCCGCGCTGCGCTACTTCTATGAGTTTGGTGACTTGCCAATCCTGGTTCTGATCAACTCCCACTTCGCGTGCCAGGGGAAATACCGTGATTAGGTCGAAATCCTTGGTGATCGGGTGCTTGCCATAGCTGGTCGCCAGTGCCCAAGTGGCCGGCGCATTCAGCTCTTGCGCAGCGGGATCTATTACTACGCCAGCGGTGAGTTTAAGCTTCAGCATGTCGGCGAGCGTTTGTAGTCCGTGCAAAGGCTCCTGGTCGATCAGCCACAGCAAATCGCCGCCCTTGTTTAGATAGGATATGAGTTTGGCGATTTCACCGGGAAGCCAGTCCACTTGTGGCTGGGTAACAACCAGCACGCTGGCGTTATCAGGAACTTCCTGCACCAGTGCCAGATTCAGCTCGGCGGTCTGGAATCCCTTGGCTGCGAGTTGCTTGGCGAATTCGCCGAGGTCATAATTGGCTTTGCCGTTGATCTTCCTTTCGCCGTGTCCTTCAATCTGCATTACCAATCGCTGCTGCGCGCGCGCCAGGCGCATCAGCAGATTGGTGAATGTTTGCTCATTGAGGGCGGTGAGATGTTCCGATTTGGCCCCAAACTTGACAACCATTTCACCGTTGACTTGCACTCCGGCGTCTCGAGTTAGCTTCGGCTGGTCCGCCGGATCCACAAATTCCAGCCGGATATCGGGTTTGACGCGAAGGTAGGGCTGCATAAAATCCCGGATCAGCCTGCGTATGTCTCCGAGCTGCGCGTCCTGTTGTGTCGCAAACGCGGTAATGGTCAGTGGTCCGTGTAATTGCTTAAGGACATTCACGCTGGCCTGGGTCAAAGAGTTGCGGTCGTTCCAGCTGATATCCCACTGCATACGATGGTCGCGTGCAATTATTGATAACAGGACAACTGCGCCTATCAGCAGCAGCGTGAACAGGCTGCTTTGCAGCAACAGCTGAACGCGCAGTTTCTTGTCGATCTGCATGAATATCAGCCGCGCAAACGATCGGCGTCAAGGCGCCTGATTGCCAGCGCCAGGAAGGTGAAAGTAAATAGCACCAGGAAAGCAACATCGGCGCTGTCGATCAAGCCGCGGTTAAAACTTTCAAAATGCTTGAGTAGCGAAAACCAGTGCAACAGGCTTTCTGGATCACTTGCCGATATATCGAGCACCCAAAGGCCGAGCAACGCACCTAGCGTGCCAACAGCCGCCAGCACCGGGTGTGCCGTGAGGCATGAAATATACAATCCGAGCGCTGCGTAGCATGCGCTAAGCAGCAGCAACCCCAGCAGGTTCCCCACCAGCACACCGAGATCGGGCGACGTGCCCGCATACAAGGAAAACGCCATGAGCGCACTGAGGACAATCAGCGCGGCGAGAAACAGCATTAAGCCCAGGAACTTGCCGGCTACGATTTCAGTCATGGATATTGGTGCCGACATCAGAAGTGGCATGGTTTGATTGCGCCGTTCTTCGGCAATAAGGCGCATCGAGAGGAGCGGTACCGACATCATTATCAACACTGCCGCGCTTCCGAACAGCGGGGCCAGGATCAACTCGGTGGCGCCGGGCGGCTGGGCGAGTTGCACGAGTTGCGGTTGCAGCAACAGAAAAGTATCCAGTCGCGACAAAAAAATCCACGCTAGGAGAAGCTGCACTATGCAAAGAATGAGCCATGCAAGAGGGGCGGCGAACATCGATTTGAGTTCTTTGGTTGCAAGCGTAAAGATCATGCGGGTCATTCCTGCTGTGTGAGTTGCACGAACACATCCTCGAGACTGGTTTGCCGCCGATTTATCTGGTACAAGCCCCAGCCCTGCGCTGCGGCCGCTTTCGCCAATTCCTCGCTTGGGTCGGCCCCGGGGGTGTATTGGATCTCGAACAGGGTATCATTGATCTTTTCCACGGCAATCACTCCTGGAAGCTGAAGCTGTGAAAGTTCTGGAGGGTTGCGCAGTCCAAGCTGCAATGAGTGCCCTTCGCGCATGTGCTTCAAGGCTTCAATGCCTCCGCTGTACATGTTCTTCCCCAAGTGCATGATTACCACGCGGTCGCACACGCTCTCAACCTCGGGCAGGATGTGTGTGGAAAGAATTACGCTGTGCGTACCGCCGAGTTCCCGAATAAGAACGCGGATTTCCCGCATTTGAATTGGATCGAGGCCCACGGTCGGCTCATCCAGAATTACGACTTCGGGGTTGTGGATAATGGCCTGAGCAATGCCCACGCGTTGCTGATATCCGCGCGACAGGCTTCCGATTAATTGCTTGCTGACCTCGCTCAGGCCACACCGCTGTTTGGCCCGCTCCACGCTATCTTTCAACGCGGATTTTGCGACGCGATGTAGCCTTGCCGCAAGCATAAGGTATTCGTCAACGTTTAATTCACGATACAGCGGCGGGTTTTCCGGAAGGTAGCCGATCAGCTGCTTCGCGGCTTTGGGTTGATCCAGCAAATCAATGCCGCAGATTTTGATGGTGCCTACGCTGGGCGCCAGATTGCCGGTCAGCATGCGCATGGTGGTAGTCTTCCCGGCCCCGTTCGGTCCGAGAAAACCCAATACTTCGCCTTTCTTGAGCTCTAAATCGATTTCCAGGACCGCGCTGCGCGCGCCGAACCACCGTGAAAGCTGATGCGCAAAAACCGTTGTAGTTGGAATTGCCTGCGCCATTTGTTGCATCAGTCAGATCTGCCTATTTGCCCTTGTAGTGAAACCAAAATATACATAATATGTCGGTAATATTGAAGAACCATCCGTTAAGACGCTGTTCCAACGATATGATTCCCTGTCGTTAATACAACCATGAACCGCAAATTGTTAATTTTGGTCATGCCGGCAATTCTTTTGGCATGCGCCCAGCAACCGCACAAACCCGCAAGCGAGCCTACAGCTGTCAGTGAAGAAGAGCAGCAAGAGCAGCCGGCGGATACGGTCAAAAGCGAGAAATTGCCTAAGCAAGAATTGACCGAAAAAATGTTATATGAGTTTCTGTTGGGCGAAATAGCTGGTCAGCGCGGACAGCTTGATGTAGCGACAAAAGAATATGTGGATCTGGCCAAAAATACACGCGATCCGCGCATTGCGCAGCGCGCCACCGAAATCGCCCTGTATTCGAGGCAGCCGGAGGCGGCGCTTGAGGCGGCGAGGGTTTGGGCGGAAGTCAATCCCGATTCCACTCCGGCGCGGCAGACCCTTGTGGCGTTGCTGATAAACAGCCACCGGTTGGAAGAAGCCCGTCCCCATCTTGAAAAACTGCTCTCCGACGAGGGACCAAACGTTGGTCAAGGTTTTATTCAGTTGAATGGGCTGCTTTCCAAGTACCCGGACAAGGCAGCGGCGCTCAATCTGGTGCGGGATCTAGCACAACCGTATCCGAAGCTTGCTGAAGCGCATTTTGCGTTGAGCCATGCGGCGTGGAATGCTGGGCGCTATGATTTGGCGCTGAGTGAAGTGCGCAAGGCACTGGAGTTACACCCGGAATGGGAACTGGCGGCGCTGTTTCAAGGCCAGATCTTGCAGCATACCTCCAACAAGCTTGCCATCGACTATTTTCATGACTACCTGAAGAGTTATCCCAAGGCCAAGGACGTACGGTTGAATTATGCGAGATTGCTGGTTGTCGAAAAAGACTACCCGCAAGCGCGCAACGAATTTCAGAGACTGCGCGCGGATTTCCCGAATAATCCGGAGGTATCACTGGCTGTAGGTCTGCTCTCGATGCAACTCAACGATTTCGATGCGGCGGAAGAGAGTTTCAAACAGGCATTAAGTCAGAATTACAAAGACCGCGACAGCATTCGATATTACTTGGGCGAGACCTATGAGGAGCGCAAACGCTACGACCAGGCATTATACTGGTATGGAAGCGTGAAAGAAGGCGAGCAATTCCTAACTGCGCAAATGCGCTACGCAAGCGTGCTGGCGAAACAAGGCAAGCTTGCAGAGGCGCGCAAGTATCTTAGTCAGATACCGGTGCAGGACAACCAGCAAAGAATACAAATTATTCTCACTGACGCGCAGCTGTTGCGGGAAGCAGGGCACTACCAGGAAGCATTTGATTTGCTCGGACGCGCTCTGCAGAAAAATCCTGATTACCCGGACTTGCTGTATGACTACGCCATGGCGGCCGAAAAACTCAACCGCCTGGACGTACTCGAAGAAAACCTGCGCAAGCTAATTCAGCTCAAGCCAGACTATGCGCATGCTTACAACGCCTTGGGCTATACTCTGGCGGACCGCACCGACCGTCTGAACGAGGCCGAGCAATACATCGAGCAGGCGCTGAAGCTTGCTCCGGAAGACCCGTTCATCATAGACAGCATGGGTTGGGTGCAGTACCGCCTGGGAAATCTCAAGGAAGGCACAGCCTATTTGCGACGCGCCTACGCCGATCGACCTGATCCGGAAATTGCGGCGCATCTCGGTGAAGTATTATGGGTCCAGGGCAAGCATGAGGAAGCCGAAACGATCTGGAACGCGTCATTGAAGGAAAATCCCGGCAACGAAGCGTTGCAGAATGTCATCAAGAAATTCGTCAACAAGTGATAAGGAATCTCATCGGAGGTTCCCGCGCTTATTGGCTTGCGCTTATATTGTTGCTTAACGCATGCGCCGCGCCCGGTCCTAAACCTGTCTCGACACCGCTGTCGCGGGCGCAAAGCCTGGCGCTCGCCCAGAGCAACGGTTTTCAGCTCTCCGGAAGAGTAGCGGTTAAATACGATGAGAAGAATTTTTCTGGTGGAGTCCGCTGGGCGCATAATGGCGGTGATGATGAAATCTGGATACTCGCCCCGCTTGGGACTGGCGTTGCGCGCATCGTGCAGGATGCTAACGGAATCAGCCTTACTACCAACAAGCAGGAAACCTACCGCGCTCACGATGCAGAGACCCTGACGCGCGAGGTATTGGGCTGGAGCTTGCCGCTGTCCGGATTGCAGTATTGGGTGCTGGGAATCGCTGCTCCACAAGGCGTTGCGCATGCGCAACGCGACCCGCAACAGCGCCTGGCGCGCTTAAATCAGGATTCTTGGGAAATCGCTTACCTCCGCTACAAGCCTGAGCAGGAAAGCGGTATGCCGGCGCGCATCATGCTGAGCCGCGGCGATCTGCAAATCAGCTTGATAATTGACGACTGGATAATTCCCCCGCTCGCGCAATGAGCGACCTGCAAACCTATCCGGCGCCCGCCAAACTCAATTTATTTTTGCATGTCGTCGGGCGCAGGGCGGACGGCTATCACCTGCTGCAAAGCGTGTTCCGCTTTTTGGATTATGGCGACCAGCTGAGTTTCCGTGTGCGCGACGATGGTGTTATTCAGCGCGCCTACAATCTGCCGGCCGTTCCGGAGAAATACGACCTTTGCGTGCGAGCCGCAAAACTGCTGCAGCAGACAGCGGATACCCGGCTCGGAGCGGAAATAGTCTTGGAAAAAAAGCTGCCGTTGGGCGGCGGGTTAGGCGGGGGCAGTTCAGACGCCGCCACCACGCTTATGGCACTTAACCGTTTATGGAAACTGAGTTTCCCGAGGGAACAATTGCAGCAGTTGGGGCTGCGATTGGGCGCCGACGTGCCGGTATTCATATTCGGTCAAAGCGCGTTTGCTGAAGGGGTGGGGGAGTTGCTGCAGCCTATCAGCCTGCCACCGGCATGGTACGTGGTTTTGGTGCCCAAAGTGAACGTCTCAACCGCGGAGATTTTCGCCGATCCTGAATTGACACGGAACACGAATCGCATCAAAATAACCGCCTTTTCTACAGGGCAAGTTCATAACGACCTTGAACCTGTGGTCTGCCGCAAATACCCGCAGGTGGCGCAACATATGGCGTGGTTGAAGCAGTTCGGTGCGGCCAGAATAACCGGCTCCGGTGCTTGCGTTTTCGCGGAGTATGCGACGGAAAGGGAAGCGCGCGAAGTGCTGGCGCAGTTACCAAGTCAGATGAGCGGTTTTGCGGCGCGAGGTCTGGACCGGCACCCCTTGAGGGATCTTGCACGGTAGCACATTGGGGAGTCGCCAAGTGGTAAGGCACCGGATTTTGATTCCGGCATTCGTAGGTTCGATCCCTACCTCCCCAGCCATATTTATGCGAAATCGCAAACATCGGGGGCAGCGGCGTGGCTTATGAAAATCTGATGGTATTCACCGGCAATGCTAACCCCAAGCTTGCCGAGCAGGTGGTGAAACATCTGAATATCCACCTGGGGCGGGCCACCGTCGGGCGCTTCAGCGACGGCGAAGTGATGGTGGAAATCCTGGAAAACGTGCGCGGCAAGGATGTATTCGTACTGCAATCCACTTGTTTTCCGCCCAACGAAAACCTGATGGAAGTGCTGGTGATGATCGATGCGCTGAAACGCGCGTCCGCCGGACGCATCACGGCGGCGATCCCGTACCTTGGTTACGCGCGCCAGGATCGCAGGCCGCACTCGGCGCGGGTGCCGATTACTGCCAAGGTGGTGGCGAACATGCTCACTAGCGTGGGATTGAATCGGATGCTCACCATGGATTTACACTCGGAACAAATACAGGGTTTTTTTGACATCCCGGTTGACAATATTTACGCCATGCCGCTTTTGCTGGGCGATATCTGGAAACATGATCGCCAGAATTTAGTTGTGGTTTCACCCGATGTCGGAGGTGTAGTGCGCGCGCGCGCGGCGGCAACCCCGTTGGAAGCGGATTTGGCAATTATCGACAAGCGGCGCCCGAAACCCAATGTGGCCAAGGTGATGAACATTATCGGCGAAGTCAAAGGCCGCACCTGTCTCATCATGGATGATGTGGTGGATACCGCGAACACACTGTGCGAGGCTGCGGAGGCGCTGAAAGAAGAAGGAGCCGAAAAAGTACTGGCGTACTGCACGCACCCGGTGCTTTCGGGAAAAGCAGTCGAGCGCATCGAGAATTCGGTACTGGACGAAGTGGTGGTGACCAATACCATCCCGCTGAGTGAAGCGGCGATGAAGTGCAAGCGTATTCGCTGTCTGAGCGTCGCGGAACTTTTGGGCGAGACTATGCTGCGCATCAGCAATGAAGCTTCAGTGAGTTCGTTGTTTATGGAATAATGTTTTTTTAAGGTCTGCGGGTCGTGGCAGGCCGGTCATCTGGAGAGCAAAATGCAAATTGAAGTAAACGCAACATCGCGCACCGTGCAGGGAACTGGCGCCAGCCGGCGCCTGCGCCGTGACGGACGGGTGCCCGGAATACTCTACGGCGGAAAACAGCAGCCGCAGGCGATCGAACTCGATCACAACGCGTTGTACCACTTGCTCAAGGTGGAAGCATTCCATGCCTCGATTCTCAATATGAATCTGGACGGCAAAAAACAGCAGGTATTGCTGCGCCACCTGCACATGCATCCTTTCAAGACGCAGGTCATGCATGTGGATTTCCAACGGGTCGCCAAGGACAAGAAGATATACATTAAGGTGCCACTGCACTTCCTCAATGCCGAGATCGCACCCGGAGTGAAAGTCGGGGGCGGCATCATCAGCCATGTCATGACTGAAGTCGAAATCTCCTGCCTGCCGGCTGATTTGCCTGAGTTTATTGAAGTTGATCTCAAGGACCTCGCGCTCGGGCATTCGGTACACCTGTCCGAACTCAAATTTCCCAAGGGCACGGAGTCTCCTGCGCTGGCAAGAGGCAACGATGCGGTGGTGGCGACGGTCCAGATACCGAAGGTGATCGTGGTTGAGGAGGTAGTGGCTGCGCCAACGGCTGAAGAAGCGGCGGCAGCCGAAGGAGTTGCGGCTGAAGCGGGCGCGATCGCCGGTGAGAAGAAAGAAGGTGAAAAGGCTGCCCCTGCTGCTGATGTTAGCAAGAAAGAAGGCGCCAAGGCGCCTGAAGCCGGCAAGAAGGAAAGCGGCAAGCCGGAAAAGAAATAATTATTGCGGTCTGATCCTGCGAAGCCCGCCAGGTTAACGACTTTCTGAACCGGCGGGCTTTGTTTGTCCGGGACTTGTCCAGAGAAAAAAATTGAAACTGGTTGTCGGATTGGGGAATCCAGGCAAGGAACACGCGGCTGACCGGCATAACGCCGGATACCGCTGGCTTGCCCAGCTTGCCGAAGAGACTGGCGTGTCGCTCAAGCTCGAGGCCCGTTTCCGTGCCTTGCTGGGAAAATTGGTGCACGATGGCGACGAACGCTGGTTGATGCAGCCGCAAACCTTCATGAATGCAAGCGGCGGCGCCGTGGGTGCATTCGCCAAGTTTTATAAAATTCCCGCCCAGGAAATTCTCGTGGTGCACGACGAGCTCGACCTGCCGCCGGGCGTGGCGCGCTTGAAGCTGGGCGGTGGCGTTTCCGGACACAACGGCTTGAAGGATATTGCCGCGCATCTGGGCACCAACGGTTTTTGGAGATTGCGCATCGGCATCGGGCATCCCGGAGAAAAATCGTTGGTAGTCGCTTACGTGCTGGACAAGCCGCGCAAAGAAGAAGCAAACCTCATCGCGCAAGCTATCCAGCAAAGCCTGGAGGTTTGGCCGCTCCTTGCCGAAAACAAGCATCAGGCCGCCATGCTGCGGCTTCATACGAAGGGATAACATGTCTTTAAGATGCGGGATCGTGGGACTTCCCAACGTCGGCAAGTCCACGTTGTTCAACGCAATAACCCGTGCCGGCGTCGCTGCGGAAAATTATCCTTTCTGCACGATCGAACCCAACGTGGGAGTCGTTGAGGTTCCCGACCCGCGGCTCAAGGTGATTGCCGACATCGCCAGGCCGCAAAAAGTACAGCCTGCGCTCACCGAGTTCGTCGATATTGCAGGGCTGGTTGCGGGTGCGTCCAAAGGTGAAGGACTGGGAAACCAGTTTCTTGCTCACATCCGCGAGACCGACGGCATCGTGCATGTGGTACGTTGCTTCGAGAAAGAAAATGTAGTGCACGTCACCGGCAAGATCGATCCCGTAGCAGACATTCAAGTGGTAAATACCGAGCTTGCGCTCGCCGATCTGGCGACGGTGGAAAAACAATACGCGCGCTACGGCAAAGCAGCGAAAGCGGGCGGCGACAAGGAAGCGCAACACCTCATTGCCGTCCTCGACAAGATTGAGCCGGCATTGAACCAAGCCAGACCTGCGCGCGGCGTGCCGCTCGCCAAAGAAGATCAAGCAGTGTTGAAGCCGATGTTCTTGCTGACCGTGAAACCCACGATGTACGTCGCCAATGTTGCGGAGCACGGGTTTGAGAACAATCCGCTTCTGGACAAAGTTCGGTCGCATGCCCAATCGGAGAATGCCCCCGTCGTAGCGATTTGTGCGGAACTGGAAGCGGAAATCGCCGATCTCAGCGACGAGGACAAGAAAGTTTTTCTCGCGGACATCGGCATGCAGGAGCCGGGATTGAATCGCTTAATTCGCGCGGCATTTGATTTGCTGGGCCTGCATACTTTTTTCACCGCCGGTCCAAAGGAAGCGCGTGCCTGGACTATCCACAAGGGCGACACCGCATTGCAGGCGGCGGCCGAGATTCACACCGATTTTGCAAGAGGCTTTATCCGCGCCGAAGTGATTGCCTACGCCGACTACGTGGCTTGCAAAGGCGAGCACGGTGCGCGGGAAGCGGGAAAAATGCGGCTGGAAGGAAAGGATTATGTGGTGAAGGATGGAGACGTCATATACTTCCGCTTCAGTGTCTGAGTCAGTTTAGCGCAGCCATCTGATGCGCCAGAACACCGCGAGCAAGCCGAGTGCAATGACCAGCATAAGCGCCAGCAGTAGATAAAAGCCGCTTTGCCATCCGAGGAACGGCATATTCTTGAAGTTCATGCCAAAGATGCCGGTGAGCAAGGTAAGCGGCATGAAAATGGTGGTAATTACGGTGAGCAGTCGGATCTGCAGGTTGATACGGTTGCTGAGACTAGTGACATAGATGTCCATCAGCCCCGCGATCAGATCGCGGATTGCGTCCAGAGATTCGATGACGTACACCGTGTGGTCGTAAACATCGCGCAGAAAAGGCAACGTGTCGCGCGCGAGCAGCGTACTCTCGCCGCGCGCGAGTAGCGTCACCACTTCGCGCAGCGGCGATACCGCGCGGCGCAGGAACAAAGTTTTTCTGCGAATGCCGTGTAATTCCCTTAGTAATTTCTGCGTAGGGCGTGTGACCACCAGGTTTTCCAACGATTCCGCCTGTTCTGCTAGCGCTTCCAGGCAAATAAAATAACGGTCAACTACTGAGTCGAGCAGCGCATATGCCAAATAATCCGCGCCTTTCTTGCGGATTTGGCCCTTGGCGTTTTTCAGGCGCTCGCGGATAGAGGCGAATGTGCCGGTGGGCTTTTCCTGAAAAGAGAGTACAAATCCCTGTCCAAGCACGATGCTTACTTGATCGGTCGTAATGGCACGGCTTGCAGTGTCATATTCAAAAATCTTGGCGACAAAAAAAAGATAAGCGCTGTAATCTTCCATTTTCGGCCGCTGCTCCGTGTTGAGAATATCTTCAAGGACCAGCGGATGCAGGCTGAAGCGCTTACCGATTTCCTCAAGCAGCCCAGGATCGTTCAATCCATATACATTCAGCCACAACGTTTTCCCTGACAGCGCGGGAATTTGCGTCACGGAAGCGGGCTGTTCTTCACGGTAGTTGTCCGCATCGTATTCGAGCAGCGTAATTACCGGTTTTTCGGTTGTCGGTTGGCCCACGTAAACCAGCGCCCCCGGGGGCAATCCCGCTTTAACAGAACGTCTCGGGATGGATTTAATGGCAACCTCCACTGCGATTTTTAAAAGGCTGGTCGCAATGTTACCATTACAACGGTATATAAGGAGAATGAAGGAACCGGAGCAGATATGTCGGGCCATAGCAAATGGGCGAATATTAGGCATAAAAAAGCGGCTGCGGACGCCAAACGCGGCAAGATTTTCACGCGGCTGATAAAAGAGATTACGGTGGCGGCGCGGCTGGGCGGCGGAGACCCGGCGATGAACCCGCGGTTGCGCCTGGCGATCGACAAAGCCAGCGAAAATAACATGCCGAAAGACAACGTCGACCGCGCGATTAAGCGAGGAACCGGTGATTTGGACGGCGTGCATTACGAAGAAGTCCGTTATGAAGGCTATGGCGCGGGAGGCGCTGCAGTTATCGTGGATTGCATGACCGACAACCGAGTGCGCACCGTGGCGGACGTACGCCATGCTTTCGCCAAAAATGGGGGAAATCTGGGAACAGATGGTTCGGTGGCGTTTTTATTCAAGCATTGCGGGCAACTGGTATTCCCACCGGGCACCAATGAAGACAAGCTGATGGAGGCGGCGCTGGACGCTGGTGCGGAAGACGTGATCACCAATGACGACGGTAGCATTGACGTGATCAGTTCGACGCCGGATTTCGCTGCGGTCAAGGATAAGCTGCAAAAACGCGGCTTCAAGCCGGAACTTGCCGAAATCATCATGAAGCCGCTCAATGAAAATCCGCTTGCAGGAGGCGACGCAGCTCGAATGCAGAAGCTTCTCGACGCACTCGAGGCTCTGGATGACGTGCAGGAGGTTTATACCAATGGGGTATTCGGCGAGGAGTAGCAGGTGAGGAGTAAATCGAGAGCGGCGCGCGCGAATCCTGTGATTGAATCTTCGTTAGTCGTTACCTCCCGCAGCACACCGAATATCCGCATTTTGGGCATTGATCCGGGACTAAGAATCACCGGATTCGGGATACTCGATAAATGCGGAGGGAAGCTAAATTACGTCACCAGCGGCCGCATCAAGACAGCGGAGGGTGAACTGGCGCCGCGCCTCAAAGCCATTCTGGATGGGGTAAATGAAGTAATCACCCGGTACCGGCCGCAGCAAGTAGCGGTGGAAAAAGTGTTCGTCAACGCCAATCCGCAATCAACGTTGCTCTTGGGAGAAGCGCGCGGCGCGGCGATCTGTGCGGTGGTGGAGAAAGACTTACCGCTGTCGGAGTATTCCGCATTGCAGGTTAAACAAGCGGTAGTTGGCACTGGCCATGCCAAGAAAGAACAGGTTCAGGAAATGGTAAGCAGACTTTTGCACCTGACAGCGAATCCCAGTCTCGATGCCGCCGACGCGCTTGCTTGCGCCATTTGCCATGCGCACGCGGGTTTCGGAAAGCTTGCGGCTGCAGGTTATCGAATCAAAAAAGGGAGGTTGGTGTGAGGTCTTTGCACAGCGGTTTGTTTTGCGGCGATAATGCGTTGCCGGGCTTTATGCTTTACCTACATACTAGTTTGTATGCCGCGCTTGTCAAAAATTCCGCTCTTGCCGTGACACAAAATAATTGTTTTTCATAGATCACAAATGATCGGACGCATCACCGGTAAATTAATCGAAAAGCACCCGCCGTTAGTCCTGATTGATGTGCAAGGCGTGGGCTATGAAGTAGACGTGCCAATGAGCACGTTCTATCAATTGCCCTCGATCGGCAGCGAAGTAACGCTGCATACCCATTTAGTAGTGCGCGAAGACGCGCATTTGCTGTTTGGTTTTGGCAGCGAACAAGAACGCACCGCGTTCCGCCAGTTGCTTAAAATATCCGGGGTGGGCGCGCGCACTGCGCTCGCAGTGCTAAGCGGTTTGAGCGTAGCCGATTTGCAGAACGCGGTTCGGGCGGAGGACAGTGGACGGCTCATCAAAATCCCGGGCATAGGCAAAAAGACGGCGGAGCGCTTGCTTCTGGAATTGCGAGGCAAGCTGGAAATGAATTTGAGCCCCGAAGCCGCTCCTGCCGCATCCAAAAGCCAGGATGTCGTCAATGCGCTGCTGGCTTTAGGCTATAATGAGCGCGAGGCGGGGTGGGCAATCGAGCAATTGTCCAACAATTTACCAGTAGCCGATAGCATACGCCAGGCGCTGAAATTATTGTCGAAGTCGTGAGGAGTAAAGAGTAAAGAGTAAGGAGTAAGGTGTAAACACCCAATGCAGTTGCTGATGCCTTTGCCTCTTACCCCTTACCCTTTGCCGAATGATTGAGACCGACCGCCTGATTACTGCTGCACCGCTTTCTCCCCAGGAAGAAGCGCTGGAGCGCACTCTCCGCCCGAAAAATTTAAGCGAATATATAGGTCAGGAAAAAATCCGCGGGCAGCTGGAGGTTTTCATCAAGGCCGCGCGCCAACGCACCGAGTCGCTCGATCACGTTTTGTTATTCGGTCCGCCTGGATTAGGCAAAACCACGCTCGCGCACATTATCGCGCGGGAAATGGGGGTGAATTTGCGCCACACTTCAGGCCCGGTGCTGGAACGCGCAGGCGACCTCGCGGCGCTGCTCACTAATCTCGAGCCAAACGATGTGCTGTTTATAGATGAAATCCATCGCCTGAGCGCAGTCGTCGAAGAGATTCTTTACCCCGCTCTCGAGGAGTACCAAATAGACATCATGATAGGCGAAGGACCCGCGGCTCGCTCGGTGAAACTGGATTTGCCTGCATTTACCTTGATCGGCGCCACAACCCGCGCCGGCATGCTGACCAATCCGCTTCGCGACCGGTTCGGCATCGTGGCGCGGCTGGAATTTTATTCCGTCGAGGAATTGAAACAAATCGTGGTTCGCTCTGCGCACTTGCTGAATGTCAAAATCAGCCCTGACGGCGCGCAGGAAATCGCCGGGCGCGCGCGCGGCACGCCTCGCATCGCCAACAGGCTTCTGCGCCGAGTTCGCGATTACGCGGAAGTGAAGGCTAAGGGCGAAATCAGCCGCGACATCGCCGACTCCGCTCTGAAAATGCTGGATGTGGATGCCATAGGGCTGGACGTGATGGACCGCAAGCTGCTTCTTGCAGTGATGGAAAAATTCGCCGGCGGACCGGTGGGAGTGGACAATCTTGCCGCCGCCATCGGAGAGGAGCGCGACACCATTGAAGATGTGCTGGAGCCTTATCTGATCCAGCAGGGATATTTGCAGCGTACGCCGCGCGGCCGCATGGCGACACTCATAGCGTACCGGCATTTCGGGCTGGCGCCGCCTAAAAATAATGTGACTGGCGAGCTGTGGAGGGAGTGACGCGGCGCAAGGCGTTCAGTTGGCCAGTAAGGGTGTACTACGAAGACACCGATAGCGGCGGCGTGGTGTATTACGCCAACTATCTCAAATTTCTCGAGCGGGCGCGCACCGAATGGCTACGGTCACGCGGTTTCGAACAGACCGAATTACTGCGCAGCCATAGCGTGATTTTCGTGGTGCGCGCAATTTCGCTCGAATATATCAAACCTGCCATGTTCAACGACGTGCTTGAGGTAACGGTAGACCTCGAAGAAGCCAGAAGAAGCCAGGTGGTTTTGATACAAAGCGTGCGCCGCGGCGATGCCGTGCTGGTGCAAGCGCGCGTAAGGCTGGCCTGTGTCGATTCCACATCATTCAAGCCCGCCAGGATCCCGCTCGCCGTCATTGAAAAAATTGGAAAGAAACTGTGAATATAAATATTACTCAGGATGTGACTCTATTCGGCATGGTGGCAAACGCCAGCGTACTGGTACAGCTGGTAATGCTTCTGCTGTTGCTGGTATCGCTGATGTCATGGTGGTACATCTTCATCAAGATGTTCGTTATCAGCCGTGCTACGAGGCGAACCGAAGAATTTGAGCGGGATTTCTGGAGCGGCAAGGATTTGAACAGTCTTTACCAGGCGGTGGCGAATGCCCGGCGCAAGGCCGGCAGCATGGAACGAATCTTTGAAGCGGGTTTCCGCGAATTTTCGAAGTTCAAACACCAGAAGGGAGCGGATATCAGCGTGGTGATGGACGGCACGCGACGCGCGATGCTGGCAACCTACCACAGGGAGATTGACCGTCTTGAAACTCACTTGTCGTTTCTCGCCACGGTGGGCTCGGTGAGCCCTTATGTCGGGTTGTTTGGCACGGTTTGGGGAATCATGAATGCTTTTCGTGGTCTGTCGAATGTGGCGCAGGCCACTCTTGCGCACGTCGCGCCCGGCATAGCTGAAGCGCTTGTGGCCACCGCAATGGGGTTGTTTGCCGCGATTCCCGCAGTGGTGGCATATAACCACTACGCGCGCGATATCGACCGCCTTGCTATCCGCTTTGAGAGCTTCATGGAGGAGTTTTCGAATATTCTGCAGAGGCAGACGCGCGTATGAGGGAACGCCGCCAGGAGCGCCGCCTGATGAATCAGATCAACGTCGTACCCTATATCGACGTGATGCTGGTGCTGCTGGTTATTTTCATGATAACCGCGCCGCTCATCAATCCGGGCGAAATCGAGCTTCCGCAAATCGGCAAATCGCTAGCTCCTCCAGTGGCGCCGCTGGAAGTTGGCATCAAGTCGAATAACACGCTGCTGCTGCGCGACCGGTCGATTTCTCCGTCGGAACGTGTGGTGTCGAGGGAAGAGCTGATTCAGGCCATCAAGGCTAAGCAGAAAAAAAATCCCGAACAGCCGGTAGTGATAGCGGCGGATAAAAACGTGCGATATGAAGAAGTATTAAAAGTGATGGACGTTTTGCAGCAAAATCAGGTGACAAAAATCGGGCTGCTCGCGAAGCCGAGGTCGGGATGAAGCGTTTCACTGTTGAGCCGGAACCGGGGCGGGGTGCCGCCGCTTTTCTGGCGGTACTCATGCACGTCCTGTTTCTGGGATTGCTGATATTCGGCGTCAGCTGGCAAAGCAAGCACCCACAGGTCACAACTGTTGATTTGTGGAGCAATCTTCCTGCACCGCCTGGGCCGATCGAACCGTCCAAGCCGGCTCCCGAAATCAAGGCGCCTCCTCTAAAGCCGGAGGTTAAACCCGAGCCCCTCCCTGAGCCAAAGCCGGAACCAATCAAGCCGGATATTCTGCTCAAAGAAAAAGCAGAAAAAGAAAAAGCGGAAAAGCAGAAGCTCGAGCAGCAGAAGCTCGCTGAGGCCAGGCGCAAAATTGAAGCCGAGCAACAAAACATGATCAAGGAGCAGTTGGCAAAGGAAGATGCTAGGCAGTCGCAGCAGGAAAAAGAGAATATAGTTAAACAGTTCCAGGCTGATCAGCAGGCGGCGCAAAATCGCCTGCTCGCAGATTACACAGATAAAATCCAGGCCAAGATTCGGAACTATGTGGTTGTTCCACCCGATATCAAAGACAATCCTCAAGCCGTATTCAAGGTGGTACTGCTGCCGAGCGGAGAAGTATTAAGCGCCCAAATGGAGAAAAGCAGTGGTGTTCCCACGTATGACAACTCGGTCGAGCGCGCCATTTACAAAGCGCAGCCGCTGCCGCTTCCGCCCGATCCTGCGCAATTTCCAATTTTCCGGGAGCTGGAATTGAAGTTCCAGCCCAATGACTAAGGGCAGAACGCTATAATAGCGCGCAATGAACTTTGAAATCATCAAGCGCATCTACGCGAAAGCCATGCTTCGTGGCGCATTGACAATAATAATTTTCCCGCTATTTCTCCTTTGCACGGGCCCGCTTCAAGCGGCTCTCACCATCGAAATCATCGGCGGCGGGGCCACGCAGATTCCGATAGCAATAATCCCGTTTGCAGGGGAACAGGGGCTGCCACAAAACATTACCCAGGTGGTGGGCGCCGATCTGGTCCGCAGCGGGCTGTTCAAGCTGGTGGACACAGGAGGCGTCACCCCGCTGCCGGTGGAACCCGCCGATATTCGTTATCCAGATTGGAAGGCGCGCAACGCGGATGCGCTGGTCATCGGTTCGATCAAGCCGCAGCCGGACGGCAAGCTGGAAGTGCGATTCCGCCTTATGGATGTAGTCAAGCAGGTGCAACTCGCGGGATTCACCTACAGCATCGTGGTTGGGCAAATGCGACTGACGGCGCACAAAATCGCCGACGTGGTTTATGAGAAACTCACTGGTGATCCGGGCGTATTCAGTACCAAGATCTGTTATGTGCTAAGGCAGGGTAATAAATACGAGCTGCAAGTCTCCGATGCCGATGGCTACAATGCCCAGACCATAGTTACTTCGCACGAATCCATCATTTCGGCATCTTGGTCGCCCGACGGCACTAGACTTGCGTATGTGTCGTTCGAGCGCAAAAGGGCGGTGGTTTACGTACAGTCGCTGTTAACGGGACAACGTACGTTGATAGCAAGCTATCCGGGCAGCAACAGTGCGCCGGTTTGGTCTCCAGACGGGAAGCGCCTCGCGGTCGTGCTTACCAAAGATGGCACATCGCAAATCTATTTAGTGAACCCCGATGGCAGCGGTCTGCAGCGCATTACTAATAGCGACGCGATTGACACCGAACCTAATTTCTCGATGGACGGTAAATGGATCATATTCACCTCGGACCGCGGCGGATCGCCGCAGATTTACCGTATGCCCGCAAGCGGCGGGACACCCGAGCGCCTTACTTTCGAAGGCAATTACAACGTGTCCCCGCATTTCAGCCCGGACGGAAAAAGTTTTGTATTTATCCAGCAAGGGGCCAACGGCAGCTTCAATGTGGCGGTCGAAGACCTGGCGACACGCCAGGTACTGGTGCTGACCAATTCGCTGCTTAATGAATCCCCGACCTTTGCTCCGAACGGCAAAATCATTCTTTACGCAACTGTAGATAACGGGCACGGTATATTGGCAGCAGTTTCAAGTGATGGTAAAGTAAAAGAGCGGCTCACTGTCCAGACAGGAGACATACGCGAACCTTCGTGGGGCCCCTTTACGAAACCTCAGCAGTAATTTCCTGTTCTAAATCAATGAAAGGAGTCACAACGTGAAAAAATTCATATTTGGCTTGTTGATGGCGGCTCTGCTCGCATCTTGCGCTAGCAAAGAAACGAAAGAAGAATCGAAGCAAACACAACCAGAGATGGGCGTCGCCAAGGGCACAACCCAGTATTTTGGTACCGAGGCTACTCCCGAGCCCGTAGCGGCACCCGTGCAAGCCGCGCCGACGGATCGCAGCATTTATTTTGACTTCGATAAATCTTTTATCAAGGACCAGTACCGCTCGGTGGTGCAGGCGAATGCCCAGCATCTGTCCAATAATTCTTCCGCGCGGGTAACCATTCAGGGCAATTGCGACGAGCGGGGCAGCCGTGAGTACAATCTGGGACTGGGGCAGCGTCGCGCCGATTCCGCAAAAAAGGCAATGATGGCGCTGGGCGCTTCCGCAAGCCAAATCGAAACTATCAGCTTCGGCAAGGAAAAACCGAGGTGCACCGAGCATAACGAATCCTGCTGGTGGCAGAACCGCCGCGACGACTTCGTATACCAAGGCGAGTAACCCGTTTTGCGATTCTCGCTTTTGCTTTGCGCCGGCCTTATTGCAGCCACGGCCGGCTGTGCCGGAATGATGTCGGATGACGAGGCGCGCAAGAGGATCGCTCAGCAACAACAGCAGATTCTGGAGCTGCAAACCCAGAACCATGCTTTAGAAACGCGCGTCAAGAAGCTCGAGGAGACCGTGAAAAACCAGGGCCTTCTCGACCTGCTCACGCAGATTGAGGCCCTGAAAGCCGATCTCGACAAGCTCAGGGGACGGACCGAAGTCCAGGCTAACGATCTCGAATCGATTGAGAAGCGGCAGAGGGATTTCTACGTAGACCTGGATACGCGGTTACGCCGGCTGGAGCAGGCCCCCCAGACTCCCGCACCTGCGCCTGAAACATCGGGTGCGGTGCCGGGAAAAACCGGCGGTGCCGATGCTGCCGGGGAAAATCGCAGCTATGAGTCTGCTTACAAGCTTTTCAAGACCGGAAATTACGCGGGAGCAATAACGGCTTTTCAGAATTTTCTCAAGGCTTACCCTTCAAGCAGTCTTGCGTCCAGTGCACAGTACTGGATTGGCAACGCTTATTTCGCGCAGCGCGATTTCAAAAACGCAATCGCGAGCCAGCGGAAACTGCTCGATAACTATCCTGACAGCTCGAAAGCGCCTGATGCTATGCTCAATATAGCGAGCTCCCAGCAGGAACTCGGGAACAATGTTGCGGCGCAAAAAACGCTCAAGGAGCTGATTGCCAAATATCCGGTAAGTGATGCCGCGGACAAGGCGAGGAAACGGCTCAGCACGATTAAGTAGTCTCACCCATGAATGCCATTTCAGACGCGCGCCTACTGGAAAACCGGTTGCGAATTACCGAAATCTTTTATTCCTTGCAGGGCGAAACCAGCCGCGCGGGAGTGCCGACGGTTTTTGTGCGCCTCACCGGCTGCCCTTTGCGCTGCGATTATTGCGACACTGAGTATGCGTTCTACGGAGGCGAGACCATGTCGCTTGCTGCGATTATGGCGCAGGTCGCGGCGCATCAGATGCATCATGTGACGGTTACCGGCGGTGAACCGCTGGCGCAAAAAAATTGTCTGCTTTTGCTGCGCGAGCTTTGCAACGCGGGCTATTCGGTGTCACTTGAAACCAGCGGTGCGCTGGATGTGTCGGAAGTGGATAGCCGCGTAGCGAAAATCCTCGACATCAAGACCCCCGGCTCGGGAGAGGCGGAGAAGAACTTGTGGAATAATCTCGCGCATCTCACGCCGCAGGATGAAATCAAATTTGTAATATGCGATGAACAGGATTATCTTTGGGCGGTGGAACAGCTGCGCAAGCGCAATCTAGCCGATATCTGTCCGGTGCTGTTTTCTCCCGCTTATAAGAAACTGGCCGACCAAACCCTGGCGGACTGGATTTTGCGCGACCGGCTTCCGGTGCGGATGCAGATTCAGCTGCACAAATATCTCTGGGGCGATGTGCCGGGGCGTTGAACCGGCACATTGCTGTACATGAAAAAAGCGGTTGTGCTTCTTTCCGGCGGGCTGGACTCGGCGACCACGCTGGCTGTTGCCAAAGAGCGGGGATTCCAGTGCCATGTGCTCACCGTGGATTACGGCCAGCGGCACCGCGCCGAGCTAAGCGCAGCGAAGCGTGTTGCCAAGGCGCTGCAGGCTTTCGAACACCGGATATTTTCGCTTGATCTTACCCTATTCGGCGGCTCAGCGCTGACCGATAAAACGATCGATGTTCCGCTCGCTCCTTCCACGGGAATTCCGCCGACTTATGTGCCGGCGCGCAACACCATAATGCTATCGCTCGCGCTGGCTTGGGCCGAGACGCTCGCCAGCAACGATATTTTCATCGGCGCCAACGCGGTGGATTATTCAGGCTACCCGGATTGTCGACCCGAATATTTCGCCGCCTACGAGAAGATGGCAAATCTTGCAACCAAAGCGGCTGTCGAGGGCAGCAAGCTCTCCATTCACGCGCCTCTCATAGCGTTATCCAAAGCCGAGATAATCCGCCTCGGCTTGCGGCTGGGAGTGGATTTTGCCATGACGGTTTCCTGCTACCAGGCAAATGATGACGGCTTGGCGTGCGGGCAATGCGACTCATGCCATTTGCGCCGCGCCGGCTTTGCCGCCGCGGGCTTGTCTGATCCCACGCGCTACCGCCAGGCGAGGTAAAAATCCTTCAAGTGTGCGGCATTTGAATTAGAATTTCCTAAATCTTTCCGGGTTTCGTGTCATGCAGGCAAGCGCTGATCTGGCAAGTGCTGTTGCGTGGGGCGGCTTCGCGCTGGCGTTTATTTTCGGCGCGATGGGACACAAAGCCAATTACTGCACCATGGGCGCGGTGTCCGACATGGTCAATATAGGCGACTGGTCGCGTATGCGCATGTGGCTTTTGTCCATTGCGGTGGCGATTCTCGGGGCCAATGCCCTGCATATTCTCGGATACGTGGATTTGTCGAGATCGGTTTATCAATCGCCGAATTTCACTTGGTTCGCGAATATTCTCGGAGGCCTAATCTTTGGCATCGGGATGACGCTCGCCTCAGGTTGCGGCAGCAAAACGCTGATACGCCTCGGTGGCGGAGACTTGAGATCGCTGGTGGTGTTCGCGTTCTTGGCAATCTCCGCATATATGACGCTGAAAGGGTTGTTCGGCATTTGGCGAACAGCTTATATCGAGCCGGTGGCGATTAATTTTCTTGCACAAGGCATAAACGGTCAGGACCTGCCCACGCTGCTTTCTGGTCTGACCGGGGTCAGCAAACAAAGTTTGCAGATTGCGGTGGGCGGGATCTTCGCTGCGGCGATTCTTGCATTCGTTTTCAAAGACCACCGTTTCCGCGCGAACCGGGATTACGTTCTTGCCGGGGTCGTGGTGGGACTGGTAGTTGTTGGCGGATGGTACGTCACTGGCCATATCGGTTACGCCGAGAATCCCGAAACGCTGGAAATGACATTCTTTGGTACCAACACGCAAGCCGCCGAATCATTTACTTTTGTGGCGCCGCTGGGATATAGCTTGGGGCTTCTGATGCTGTGGAGTGACAGCTCTTTGCATGCTACTTTTGGAATCGCTGCCGTTGCCGGAGTGATTGCAGGATCATTCGCTTACGCGGTGCTCAGCAAGAAATTCCGCGTGGAGGGTTTTCGCGACGCCAAGGACACCACCAACCACATACTCGGGGCAGTGCTGATGGGTTTCGGCGGAGTAACTTCGCTGGGCTGCACCATCGGGCAGGGGATCACCGGATTTTCGACGCTGGCAGTGGGTTCAATCCTCACTTTCTTTGCAATCGTAACCGGCGCTGCGCTCACCATGAAATACCAGTATTGGAAAATGCTGCGGGAACCTTCGCTTGGGAAGGCAAAACAAAATTGAGCCCGAGGGTTCATTTGCGGTTCGCCCGCGGTAAATATAAAATTCTCCGTTTTATTTGGGTCGTTAGCTCAGCCTGGTAGAGCAGCGGACTTTTAATCCGTTGGTCGGCGGTTCGAATCCGCCACGACCTACCAACAACATGCTTTTCCGAGTTAGCTAATGCGCATGCTGCCGGATCAAACGGACACTTGCTGATCATGTCCGCCACTTAACTTTTCGTTAAGCCCGTTAAGGCACTTGTTAAGCTAAAATGTGTCGGCGTCCTTCTTGTTGCAAAAAGGGGATCGCGATTTCTATCTAGGTCCTGAACGGAGACTGATGTCTCGTGAAGCATAAAACCCTCCCGTCTCCAGAGCGCAGGTTAAGTACTCCGATTCCGCAGCCGGTTTATTTTCACGGTACCGCGCGCAACGCTAACGCGCATTCCGGGCTGGCTGGCCGATTGCAAATGGAAATTCGCGGCGATGTGTGGTTCGATGCAGCCTCGCGCGGCCGCTATTCGACCGATGCTTCGATTTACCAGATTATGCCCGTCGGCGTGGTAGTGCCGCGCGATGAATCCGATGTCCAAATCGCACTTCAGATCGCACGCGAGTTTAAAGTGCCGGTATTGCCCCGCGGTGGTGGGACCAGCCAGTGCGGCCAGACGGTGGGGGAAGCAATGGTGATCGACCACAGCAAATGGTTGACCGGTATTGTTGACTTCGACAAGGAAGCGGGCACGGTTACAGTAGAGCCAGGCGTTGTGCTCGACCACTTGAATGCTTGGCTCAAGCCGCACGGCTTATGGTTTCCGGTTGACGTATCAACCTCCGCGCAGGCAACCATCGGCGGAATGGCTGGCAATAATTCCTGCGGCACGCGTTCAATTGAATATGGAAACATGGTGCATAACGTCCTTGGCATAGATGCGATTCTCGCCGATGGAACCGAAGCTCACTTTGGTCCACTCGAAACGTTCAACGGATCGGAACGTTTGCGAAAATTGACCGATGGTTTAGTTGCCATCGCCGCAAGGCAGAAAAGCGAAATCGAGCGCGCAGTGCCCAAAGTTCTGCGGCGCGTCGGGGGTTACAACATCGACATCTTCCACCCGCAAAGCGAGCGCCCATACACTCCGGACAACTCAGTCAACCTCGCTCACCTGCTGATCGGTTCTGAAGGAACGCTTGCCTACTCAAGACGGATCACGCTCAAGCTTGTTCCAATTCCGCGCCACAAAACTTTGGGTGTGGTCAATTTCTCCAGCATCCACCAAGCTATGGAGCTCACGCCCCACATTGTCAAGCTGAATCCCAGCGCAGTGGAATTGGTGGACCGCACCATGATTGACCTGTCAAGGCGCAACCCCGCGTTCCGCGCGGTTATCGAGCGCGCGCTTATTGGTGAACCGGACGCAATCCTTTTGGTTGAGTTTGGCGGCCAGGACAAGGAAGGCTTGCTGCGGAAACTCAAGGGCCTTGTTTCTCTGATGGGCGATCTCGGCTTTCCCGGAAGCGTGGTTGAAACGAGTGACCACAGCGCGCAAAAGGAGCTCTGGGAAGTGCGCAAAGCAGGGCTCAACATCATGATGAGCATGAAAGGCGACGGCAAAGCGGTATCTTTCATTGAAGACTGCGCTGTACCGCTAGAACATCTGGCTGAATATACCGACCGGTTGACGAAAGTCTTCCTCAAGCACGGAACCAAAGGCACATGGTATGCGCACGCCAGTGTCGGCACGCTTCATGTTAGGCC
Source organism: Burkholderiales bacterium (assembly GCA_035624615.1). Classification (GTDB taxonomy): domain Bacteria; phylum Pseudomonadota; class Gammaproteobacteria; order Burkholderiales; family JAHFRG01; genus JAHFRG01. The sequence continues at coordinate 28,883 of DASPRE010000057.1, forward strand.
GATTCTCGACATGCGCCGGGATGGCATGCAGAAAATGCGCGCCATTGCTGAGGAAGCCGCAGCTTTGGTGCGCGAGTACAAAGGGGCCTATTCGGGCGAACACGGGGACGGTTTGTGCCGCGGAGAATGGATCGCCTGGCAGTTCGGTCCTCAATTGAACCAGGCCTTCGAAGAAATCAAGCAGTTGTTCGACCCGGGTAATTTATTCAATCCGGGCAAGATCGTGCGCACGCCGCGAATGGATGATCCGTTGTTATTGCGTTTCCCGCCGGCGTATCGGGTGCAGCCACTGCAGACCCAGCTCGACTGGTCCGCGTGGAACGTGCAACGCGATCCGATCAGCGAAGAAGAAACTGCGCCGGGCAGCGGTGGAGATCCGGCCGGCGGGTTCGCCAAGGCGGTCGAGATGTGCAACAACAACGGACATTGCCGCAAGTTTGATGCGGGCACTATGTGCCCGAGCTACCGGATTACCAAGGATGAACAACATTTGACTCGCGGACGTGCCAACACGCTGCGGCTTGCGCTCTCAGGGCGGTTCGGTGATGACGGCTTCACCAGCGAGGCGATCAAGGAATCCCTTGACCTGTGTGTGTCGTGCAAAGGGTGCAAGCGCGATTGCCCGACTGGCGTTGATATGGCGAAGATGAAAATAGAATTCCGCGCGGCCTATGCCCAAGAGCACGGCGTTGCATTGCGCGACAGACTGATCGCCTATTTGCCGCGTTACGCTCCGGTCGCCGCCCGGCTGCGCTGGCTGTTGAACTTGCGTAATCGCGTGCCCGTTCTGGCTGCCGCGGGAGAAAAACTATGCGGCATTTCCGCGCGGCGCAGCCTGCCGCCTTGGATGCCGCCGTTCAGCGCTGATGCGAGCTCGCGCGCCGCGCCAAGAGTTGAGGGCAGGGACGTGCTGCTTTTTATTGATACCTTCAACAATTACCTGGAGCCCGCTAATGCCCGCGCCGCCCAGCGCGTGCTGGAATCATTCGGTTACACCGTGCACCTGTCCTGCGCTCAAAGAAATGGCGCTAGGCCCTTATGCTGCGGGCGCACTTTCCTAGCCGCGGGCTTGGTGGATGAGGCGAAAGTCGAGGCAAAGCGCTTACTCGATGCCCTGTTGCCCTTTGTCGAACGCGGCATGGCTATCGTAGGATTGGAGCCAGCGTGCTTGCTGACCATGCGCGATGAGTTTCTTGACTATGGCTACGGGAAGGCTGCCAGCCGGCTCTCAAAGAGCGCTTACCTTCTCGAAGAGTTTCTGGTTCAGGAACATGCGGCGGGCCAAGTTTTACCGGCTCTAAAACCATTGCCGTACAAGCATGCGTTGCTGCATGGCCACTGCCACCAAAAAGCATTCGATGCAGTAAAACCGGTACAGCAGGTTTTGAGCTGGATTCCGGAGTTAAATACCGAACTGATCGAATCGAGCTGCTGCGGCATGGCTGGGAGCTTTGGGTACGAAGTAGAGCACGTCGAAGCCTCGCTGCAGATGGCGGAGCTGACGCTTTTTCCCCGAATCCGCAACAGCGACAATAATACCCTGCTGATCTCAGACGGTACCAGCTGCCG
>DASPRE010000071.1:0-3383 GCA_035624615.1 Burkholderiales bacterium
AATCCGGTGGCCTGCATCGCCCCAAGCTATCGCGCTTTTCAATACCTCCAAGTCGACGCTGTCCATAAGATATTCAAGCTTTTTCGAGTTGGCTGCCGATGGGCAATTGACGAATTCGCTTACCGGTGGCCATAAACAGCGCATTGACCACCGCGGGTGCTATCGGCGGCACTCCAGGTTCGCCCACACCGGTCGGCTTTTCATTCGAACGCACGATATGCACCTCGATACTCGGCATCTCGGCGATGCGTAACACGGGGTAGTCCTGAAAATTGGATTGATCGACTTTTCCATCGGTCAACGTGATCGCACCATGCAACGCCGCCGCCAATCCGTAACCAATTCCGCCTTCCATCTGGGCGCGGATGATGTCGGGATTCACGGCGACACCGCAATCCACCGCGCAAACTACTCGATCGACATCCAAGCCGCCGTCCTGCTTTACCGTCACTTCGGCTACCTGTGCGACAAAGGTATTAAATGACTCATGCACTGCCACTCCACGCCCGCGCTTCTCGCCATCCCGGCCCGGAGCTAGCGGAGAATCCCACCCCGCTTTCTCAGCCGCAAGCTGAAGCACCCCGGCATGGCGCGGATGATTTTCCAGCAGCGAGATGCGAAACGCCACCGGGTCCGCACCGGCCAATTGCGCCATTTCGTCAATGAAAGTTTCGGTTACGAAAGCATTGTGACTGGAGCCTACCGAGCGCCACCACTGTACCGGCACACCAATGCTGGGCGAGTGCAGATCGACCACCAGGTTGGGAATGGCGTAAGGCAAATTCGCCGCCCCTTCCACGGAGGTGCCGTCAATTCCATTTTTTACCATCGCGTTTTCCAGCGGCGTGCCAGCCATGATCGACTGTCCGACGATGCGATGTCCCCACGCTACAAGCTTGCCATTTGCATCGAGACCTGCTTTGATCTCGTGGTAATACATGGGCCGATAATACCCGGCCCGTGTATCATCTTCGCGGGTCCACACCAGTTTCACCGGAGCCCGCCCCTTGATGGCTTTGACGATATTTGCGGCCTCGACGAGGTAGTCCGAGTGCGGATTCGCGCGGCGGCCAAAGCTGCCCCCCGCGTAAAGCATTTGCAGCCTCACCTGCTCGGGCTTCAATCCCAATACGCCGGCCAATGAAATTTGGTCGACTGTCTGGAATTGCTCGCCGTTCCATATTTCGCAGCCATTCTTGGAAAGCCGCGCGACGCAGTCCATGGGCTCCATGGCGACGTGTGCAAGATACGGGAGTTCGAATGCGGCCTGCTGTTTTTTTTCTGCCCCCTCGAACGCTGCATCAGGGTCGCCCTCCTCACGCGCCACCATCCCCGGCAGTTTGGCGAGTTCCTTGTATTGGGAGATGATCTCCGCCGAGCTGAGTTTGAAAGCATCGGAATCGTCCCACTCCACCGACAAGGCGTCGCGGCCTTGTTTCGCAGACCAAAAATCTGTTGCGAGCACCGCTACGCCGCTCGGAATCTCCACGACCGCCACCACTCCCTTGAATGCCTTGGCCTTGGAGTCGTCAAAAGACTTGACTTTTCCGCCGAAGCGCGGCGAATGAGCGACCACGGCCGTAAGCAAGCCGGGTAGGCGCACGTCCTGGGTAAAAATAGCAAGCCCGGTGGTCTTATCATGCGAATCCTTGCGTGGCACGCGCTTGCCGATAAATACGAAATCAGTCGAATCTTTAAGCTTGACATCCGCTGGCACGGGCAACGCTGCTGCACGTGAAGCGAGTTGGCCAAAGGTCGCTCTGCGCCCGGAATGCTGATGAATTACGGCGCCTTCGCGCACAGTGATGGAATCGGGCACAACCGTCCAAAGTTGAGCTGCAGCCGCCACCAGCATGGAGCGCGCCGTCGCGCCTGCACGCCGCATTTGTTCGAAAGAATTAGCGATCGCACTGCTCCCACCGGTTCCCTGCATCGGGCCCCAGAGTAAATTGTTATAACGCTTGGCATCCGCAGGCGCCCCTTCGATGCGGACTTGGGACCAGGATGCATCCAACTCCTCCGCCACAAGTGTCGCGAGCCCGGTATAGGTACCCTGCCCCATTTCCAGATGCTTTGCGACAACAGTTACCGTGTTGTCATTGCCGATGCGGACGAAAGCGTTGGGCTCAAAACTTGACGCCAATACTGCCTCGCTGCCGGCCTTGCCCGGGCCGTCCTCGGCCATCGAATTTGGCAGGTAAAATGCCAAAGTCAAACCTGCACCCGCCTTAAGAAAATTGCGGCGGCTTTCGTTAAAGATTTCTGTCCCGTTCATGGAATCTATCCTCAGGTTAGCGTCTTTGCCGCCTGATGGATGGCTGCGCGAATGCGCAGATAAGTCGCGCATCGGCAAATGTTTCCGCCCATCGCAATATCGATATCAGCATCGGTGGGATTGTTATTGCTTGCCAAGAGCGCCGCCGCGCTCATGATCTGGCCCGATTGGCAGTAACCGCACTGGACGACATCCAGCTGTTGCCAAGCAGTCTGAACCGCCTTGCCGGCTTTGCTTTTCAGACCTTCAATCGTGATGATCTCCCTTCCCGCGACCGCAGAGATTGGCGTCACGCAAGATCGGACAGGCGCGCCGTTCAAATGAACGGTGCACGCACCGCACAGAGCAATGCCGCAACCATATTTGGTACCAGTCAAATTCAGTTGATCGCGCAATACCCAGAGCAAAGGTGTGTTCGGGTCTGCTGCAACCGTTCGCCGCTTTCCGTTGACTATTAAGGACGTCATGCTGTTTTCCTTTCAGAATTGTTTCAACAAATTCGGGGTCCTGGCGGTGAAGATTTGCAAGGATTACCGGATACCGGCCTTGAACCGGCACGTTAATTCTCGAAAGCCGGTTCTAAAATGGACTAGTTGTATTTTAAGTCTCGCTGCAGCTCTATGCCAAGTCGCTTGTCTGATTTTTTAGCAAATATGACAGCGAACTGTCAGCGGATTTGCGCGCAACATCCCGCGTTTGACATCTTTTCATTTCCTGGATGAAGAGTTAATTTGTTAGCACATAAACTTGCGTTGGGGGAAATCCAATGAGCACAATTGAACCAGCGGCTTACAGGCTTGAAGCGTTGCACAAGCAGTCCACGACCAAGACCCTTGGATACGCCGCTCAGAGCGCAACCGCGCCTCTCGGCCCTTTTACCTTTCAGAGGCGCGAGCCGGGTCCCCGCGACGTGCAGATCGAGATTCTCTTCTTTGGCGTTTGCCACTCGGATCTGCACACCGCTCGCATGAGTGGAAAGAGACCGTGTTTCCGTTAGTTCCAGGACACGAAATCGTCGGCCGGGTAGTAAATATCGGAAACAAGGTCAAGAGTTTCAAGGCGGGAGATCTGGCGGCTGTCGGCTGGATGGTCGATTCCTGCCGCACCT
>DASPRE010000090.1:0-64965 GCA_035624615.1 Burkholderiales bacterium
TGGCTGCGCCGATCGATGATGGCCAGCATTATGGGCAGCAGCAGGTAGGTCGCGGACCAACAGGCCAGCATTCCCACTGAGCCGATAACAGCAAACTCGTTGAAACCGCGAAATGTCGTAGTGAGGAGGGACGCATAACCCACCGAAGCCGCCACCGTGGCCGCAAGTGTCGCAGACCACGTGCATCGTATAGCCGTCATGACGGCTTGCGTCGGAGTCGCCCCGCGGCGACGTTCATCCGTATAGCGGGCGGTCAGAATAATGCCGGAATTAATGCCGTTGCCGACAACGATGGATCCAAGAAACGCAGTGCTGCTGCACAGCGACTTGACGAAGAAGGAAGCAATACCAAATCCCCACGACGTGCCGACTGCAAGGGGAAACGCAATGCACAGAAGCGCGCCCCACCACCTGAAGAAGACAACCACCGCAATCGCTATTCCGAGAAGCACCAGCACTGCCGAGACACCGATGTCTGATTTCAATGCGGTAAGTTCTTCCACTGCGATGGCAACGTCTCCCGCGTAGCCGACTTGTAGTCCGCGGGACTCCGGGGAAAGCGAGGCAACCTCCTTCTTGATGCGTTCGAACATCGGTCCGATAGTTTCCACACCTGTATCTGCTGTGGCGAGAAACACTAGGACAACGGCGGTGCGACCATCGTTGGAAACGAGACGATCGTCCGGAAAGCGACCGGCAAAGGGATCCTGTTTCTTCGCCCGGTCGTGCAGAACCGACATGGCGGCTTCGGTATTCGCAGCGGTTTCAAGGGAAGGGAAAAACAGTGATGCGCCGCTTTTCTGAAGTGCAATTAGGGTGGCGATTTGCTCATTCAATTGGCGAAGATCCTTGAGCGGAATATAAAGTGGGCCATATTTGCGTATGAATCGCCGCTCGGCGCTCACATCGGTACGGACGCTGAGTATCAGGTCGGGTCGCGCAGCCGCGTACGCCCGGATTCGGTCACCCAACTGGGTCGCGAACTCTAGCGGTGGGCCACTTTTCGCACCACGTATTACGATTCCCAGATGTTGAGAGCCTTCCATACGGTTGCGAAGTGTCTGGGCACCGCGTACCGCAGGGGAATCGGCTGGTAAGAGTGCTTCGAGATCAGACCTTAGGTTCGCATACAGGTGTACCGTTGCACATCCGGCTGGGACCGTACTCGCGAAAGCCAATAGGAGTACCGCGATGCGCAAGCGGCGGCTGGTCACGAGCTTTTGGAGCCACGCCAAAGCGTTCACGCGATGTAATCCATGAGTTGCATTGCGGCAACCGTCGCCCGAACCGCGAGCCCGTGAAGCGGCTTGCACGGCAACCCGGGCAGATTCTCTCGGAACCACGCGAGTCCGCTGTCACCCGTGACGACGTCGTTGCGAGCCAACAGGTTGGTAATCCAGCTGCCAGCGGCTACCCCGAGCGCAAGACCGTGCCCGCACCAGCCGACGGCGTGCAGAATATTTGGCGCGTCCGAGCATCTGCCGATGGCCGGCAATCCATCCAGGACATAACCGATCGTGCCGCTCCACGCGTGCGAAATCCGCAGGTCTTCGCGAGCGAGGTCCGGAAAGGTTGCGAAGAGTTTTTGCTGCAGATCTGTCAGGGTGTACGCCGGGATGCTTTCGATGTTGGCGCATTGGGCCGGGCAGGGACGTGGCTTGCCTCCACCGAAAATGAGGCGATTATTGCTCGATAACCGAAAGTAATTGAATATTCGGCGCGCCTCCACAACGCCTTCCCGGCCGGCCCATCCAATGTTGGCGAACAAGGTGCGAGGGATCGGCTCAGTAGCGAGCACCTGTAATTGCAGCGGTATGATGCGGCGACAAAGCCGTCCCAAATTGCGCGCGTAACCGGCCGTGGCAAGGACAACCTGGTCGGCAATCACTTTCCCGCCGCTTGCCAAGGCCAGGCACATTCTGCCGAAGCCTGCACATCGCGTTAATGCGGAGACGGGGCTGCCTTCAAAAATGCGGGCATTACGATCCGTTGCCGCCCTGGCGAGTCCTGCGACCAGCTTACCGGGGTGCAACATCCCGGCAGTGGACAGCCGAAGCGCCGCTGGCCCGCTACTTGCATTGCCCGGTGTAGGAGGCAACCGTATACATTTCGCCAATTGGTTGTCATTAAGCAACTCGACGCAGAATCCGCGGGCGTTGAGCCAGTCTGCCTGAGCTGATAGGCGACGACGCCCGGCCGCAGAACGCGCCCAATGAATCTGACCTGTGAAAGTCAGCTCGCAATCGATATGTTCGGTTGCGACAAGGTCGCCCACCATTTTCACGGCGCGCAGAGTTTCTCGATAGAGTGCCGCCGCACCGACATCGCCCAGCCGTCTGATCAATGCGAGCAGGTCTGGGCCCACTCCGGGTCCCAACATACCCGTGTTGCGACCCGAGGCGCCAGAACCTACATACCCGGCCTCCAGCACGACGACCTGAAGCGACGGATAACGTAACAGCAAGTGATATGCGGTCGACAGCCCGGTGACACCGCCGCCTACAATGGCCACATCGGCACGAATAGTCTCCTTGGGGCAAGTCTCGTACCGTACGCGAGAATTCTCACCCCAAACGGGAGATTCGATCATGGCGATCTCCGGGCGAAATCTGGATTTTGAAAATTCCCCGCCGCGACATCGTCCCCTTGTGTCTTCGACCATGAACGGGTTTCTAAACTCATCGCACCTTTACCCGCAGTGATCGCTGGAGCAATGTCAACCGCGCAGGTAGGCGTCCAACAATTTCGCCGTCAAGCTCCAGCAGCACACGGGAAGGACTTGTGGCCGTTACCTTGCTGGCGCGAAAAAGCTGGGTGCCTGCTTCGTGAATATGGGCCCCGTTATAGATAAATCGGCGCTTGCTGATAAAGTCCAACAAACCGAAACCCGACCACAGTGTCACGTCGAATCTTGCATCATCGACCAGGGCATGCGGAGCGACATACATGCCGCCACCGAAATACTGCCCATTGCAAACCGCGCATGTAGTAACTGAATACTCGTGCGGTGATTCGTCGTCCAAAGTTATTGTGATGATTTGATCCTGGTAGAAGAGCAGGCTCTGTACTGTCGCCAGAGTAAAAGCCAACGAGCCGCTGAAGCGCTTGAGCGTCGGACTGAGGATGCGGGCGATTTGTCCGCTACAGCCAAACGAGGCAACGTTGAGAAAGACTCTTTCCACGGTCTTTCCATCGTGATCGGTGAAAACGGCGTGGCCTACGTCAATGGGCCTGCTCTCGCTACCACCTAATCGTGCACACGCGTCCTCAAGACTAGTTGCGCCGAGGGTCCTGGCAAAATCGGATCCTGTGCCCTGTGGGACAACGCCTAGCATCGCGGCTGGGGCTACTGCGCGACCCTCCTGAAAGAAGCCGCACAAGACCTCGTTTAAGGTTCCGTCCCCGCCCACCGCCACAATCATGTCAAAACTGTCTCGAAGCGCGCGAGCGCTTAGGCTCGTCGCGTGCAATGGTCCGGCGGTAAAGGCGTGCTCGAAAGCGCCAACCGCGTCTCGAATTAAAACAGCGATTTGCTCCCAACGCCGGCCGGTGGCGCCGGCAGCAGAAGCCGGGTTGACGATGACCATTGTGCGCAGTTTGTCTTTGGCGGTCATCGCGACTTACAAGGACCGAGTCAGCAGGAGAAGATCAAAGACAGCGCGCACCGATAAAGGTCTAGCGGCGAGAAATTCGCGCTCGATTATGTCCGGTGCCCACTTGAGCTTATATTGCGCCTGGCTCTCCGCCGGATAGATAGCGCCGCCATACCGGTAGAGGAGGGGCACTAGCCAAGCCGCCATGCGGTTCGCACCCGCAAACTCAGGACCTCCCACGACAAAGGGAGTGAAGCCAAAATGCAAATACGGCACTCCCTCGGCCATCATGACCTCGATAGCCCGTGCATTGCATAATTCCAGGGCTCCCGGCGGGGCTAAGGGAAGCCGCCGACTCAAATCGTGCAGGTAACCGGGCGCCCGCCCCCATGAAGGAACGTAGGTAATGAAGGCCACGCATCGGTCGGTCGGATCAATGGCTGCAAAAATCCGCCGACGCACGTCCTCTGGCGAGCCAATCTCGCCAATCATGAAATCAAGCTCTCTCTTGCTCTTGGCCCTGAGCCACGCCTGACTGACTGAATGCAGCTCGGCAAACGTCATTTCGTTTCGAGGCCAATCGACGCCAAACTCAACAACCCTCAGGCCGGATGCCCGGGCACGACTAATCTTGTTGCGCAGCTGCATTTTTTTTGTGCCGCGGAGCGTGAAGTTTTTCAGTGAAAGGCCGAAGGTAGTGCCGATCTGGTTGATCGAGAATCCGCGATCGCGAAACAGCTGGACCTGCTCGGTACGTAATTGAACGACAAGCACGCGCCGCCGACGCTTGGATGCGAAGGCAAGCAGGCGGTCAAGCAAAATGCCCCGCTGCGCTTGGGGTGCCTGGACACCACCCAGGGCAATCACATGTCGCCCCTGTTCCCTGAAGGAAATGAATCCGCTGATTCCCGGTACTGTGAAACGCTGATTCCTCGAAGAAAGCATAAGAAAGCCGGAAGGATGATCAATCAATGCCTCCACAGATTCTTCGCGTCGCGGCAATTTCATATCACTGGTTGCGGACCGAACATCTGAGCCTTCAGTGTCTTCCATAAGGGTCGTAACCCTGCGGCGAAAATTCAAATTCATCGGTGAATTAGTTGCCATTACCGCTGAACTGCACCGACATTAAGCGCTTGGGCCAAAGCAGGGCTTCGACGCACGCGCCAGATTCTGGCATCAACTAGGTAGTGGTGGAACGCGACCCCCCAGCACAGCCCAAGCACCACGTTTCGGGCCGTTTCACTTGTCAGGGCGACCACGGTGGGGACTCGCAGGCCATACCAGACGAGGCCAAGCAACAATCCGCCCGCAAGGTAGGGCACGAGACCCCCCAACGGGCGGCGGCCGCAGCCTGCCTCGTATTGCCAAACTATCCGATGGTATTGGAGGTTGTGGAAAATGGTGAGCGTGGCGAGGATCGTGAGCAAATGAGAGAGGAGAGCGAAGACCAGCATGTGAAATACGATCACGATGGCCAGCAGCAAATGTTTTGGTCCTGGACGAAACGGCTCGTATCGGCCAGAGACGGCGAGTATTACGGCCGCTCCCATTAACAAGCAAAACGCCACATCCAGGATGAATGTTAGTTGGGGCAGCAGGGCGCTAGGAACGAGTTGCGGCAGCCCGCTGTGGAGATATGGCTCGCCAAGGGAAAAGCGTATAAACGGGTAAAGGCAGCCGGCCCAAAGCATGAAAGAATCGAGCGACTGACCACGCTGATCGTTCTCGCCGGCCCGCCTTCGGTAGAGCGCGAGAAATCCATAATGCTGCCGCACCAGATGCCAGTAGGCCCATAGGTAGGCAGCAAGGAGAAAATAGCTGAATAGTGTTCCCTGCAGCCGAAGCGCCGCATCGGTGAGTGCGAAAACGGGACCTATGGCAAGTATCAGCCACCACCGGGGTTTTGGAATTCCGGCTCGTGAATTCGTGTCCGGTGCGAGATAGCTGCGCGCGTAAGTGGCCCAAACGTGCGTACCGTCGAACAGCACCCCCCATAAAAAAACCACAAGGATGACGGGATCGCTCGGGGAAAGATGCGCGCTATCCGGATATGGAGTGGCAACGAAAAAGACGAGCAGAAAAAGCCCGGCAATGACCGAGCCCTGAAACCAAAGCAAGTCATCGCGCCGCGAAATTATCCATGGGAGCGAAGGGTGATTGCTAACCATATTGAGGCTCCGGACTTGTTGCGAAAGAGGACCAGATCCGATCTTGAATGAAGGACCCCATAGGTGAGCCAGCGAACGCAAAGGCGCAGCGATGCAGAACGTCGCCGACCCGGCCGCCGAGGGCAAATAGCAGGCTCATCCAGTGCGAATTGCGGATAATCGCGGCATTGTAGCGGCGCCGCTCCCGTTCGTAGGCGGCAAAGCACGCGTCGATCTCGGCGGCCGCGGCGTTGCACTCGAGGGCAGTGCCCAGATGGCGGGCGAGCGCTGCGGCGTCCTCTATCGCCATCGTCATTCCCTGAGCCATCACTGGATTGATGACATGGATGGCGTCGCCGAGCAACACGGCCCCGTGCGCCGAATAACTCGGCGCATGTGTGCGCCACAGCTTATACAAGTAAGCCCCCTCGGCAACCGGCCGGCGGCCCGCTAGCAACCGGGAGCGTCCCTCGATGTGCGAGTATTTCTTTTCTATTGAACCGGAACGAAACAAGTGTTCATGCTCCGAACGAATTATCGCCGCGAGGCCGAGACGGTTGACGCCCGGAACGACCAGCACGCCGCCGTCGGGATGCAATTCAGTGCGCAGTACATCGGGCATGCCGACCGGGCGGTCGATGTCCACAATGAATAAACTGTGGTTATAGGGAGCACGGCGGACCTCAATCCCTAGTCCTGCTCGGACGACAGACTTCGCGCCATCAGCGCCAATTACTACGCGGCAGCTCAGTTGCTGCTCATTTCCATCGCTCCCTTTGATCAAGACACCCCGCACACGGTCGCCTTCCTTGATCAGAGACAACAGGCGTGTGCCATATCGGACCTCAACACGCCCCGTTGCTACCGCCGACTCAACAAAAGAGCACTCGATTTTGGGATGTGGCAGCACGAGATATGGATCGGTGGCCTCAGGCAAAGCGAGTGGAACGTCCAACAATAGGCCATCGCGGTAATGGAAAAATTGCATCGTGTTTATCGGGCGCGCCCCCGCTGCGTAGCATCGGTCCAATGCGCCCCATCGCTTGAGCAATGCAGTCACCGGGGGAAGCAGGCTTTCACCGCGGTTGATGTTGCCTGCCGCTAGGTGCCTTTCGATAAGCAGCACGCGAATTGCGCGGTTGTGGACAAGAGCCAACGCGCAGGCCGTGCCGCCGACACCGGCACCGACAATGATGACATCGTAATCGAATGGCTGAGGTGCGCTGCTCATTAGTCGCCTCCTAATGCCCCGGTTGGCTGCCAGGCTCGAAGGGCAGTGCCCAGGGTTTCGAAAAGTTGCCCAGCAAACCGCGATCTCCGGACAGGTGGATCGGCACTGCTACCATCGCCCAGTCCGGGCCTCCGGCGGCGAGTGCCCAGAGTGCGACCGCGGCACCCACGACAACATAGTTATGGGTCAGGTTGTAGAGCACGTAATAGATGCGTGGAATTTGTTTGCCGCCGGAACTGCGAAACGCCAGTGCTCCTGGCAGATAGCCAACCAAATCGATAAGCGCAAAGGCGGCGATAAACCGGCCCCAGGAGATCTCATCAAAGTGCGCAACCACCAGAGCGGTGAAAATTACGACTATGGCAACGTGTTCGGCTCGCATCCACCAGGAAGTGCCTTGCTTCGGAACGAAGGTTGTGCTCATTGCTGTTCCTCAGGCTGCGCCCATGACAGTGGTCAGATCTTGGTCGGGCGAGTATTCGCGCACAGCCCGTGGTAAAGCGAGATGGAAACCGTGGCGATCGGCGAGCGCGAGCATGTGATCCACTTCTGCCAAGGACACGTTGTAGCCAACACCAAAATTACGAGTCTCACCCGACAGGGCTAAAAGAATTGTTTCCGCCAAACAGGCCAGCGTGACGCCGGGCGGCAAGTTATTGAGATTTCCGACTCCAAACTCGGTATTGGGATCCGGCAACGCGACCTGACCGCCATCAAAAACAAAAAGATCATGTCGGGCGCGAATTGCGGCAGACGTGTCGGGCGGCTTGGCCACGTCGCAGATGATCGTGCCTGGCGCGAGCGATGCGGCTTCAAGCGCCGGGCGAGCCGCGGCTGTAGCAGTCAAAATGATTTGGCAGTCTTTAAGTACCGAAATGTCGTTAGCAATTTCGACCGCCGGCAGTCGAGTTCTTAGCTCATCGGCCAGGGTCTGCAGCGCTTTTACTGGCCGGCTCGGGTTGCCAACCAGAATCAGGCGCCGGAGTCGCTCGCGCGCAAGCAAGCGCGCACAAAGGCTGCCAACCGACCCGCGGGCGCCAACCACGGCTACGCAAGCCTGGCTGAGGCGCAAATGCCGCGCATCCGCCGCGGCCAGGATTGCTTTTACCGCCATTCCCGCGGTAAGCGCATTGCCGGTGGTAATTGCAGGTCCCCGTCCGCATGCTGAAAGGCCGCGTCGGCTATAGGGGGCGGTATGCCCGCCGAGGCCGACAATGCGTGCCCCTAGGCTTGCCGCCAGATCAACCGCCCTATTTATATCCTGGGCGGTCTCGCGTATTCCGCGCAACGCCATTTCCTCTGGCAGGATTGGAAGCGCTAAGATGAGTCCGTCAACGCTCTCGCCAGTAGCCGAATGGATGGTAGGGGCACGCATTACGACTCCGGGAGCCAATGCGCTGGTATAGGCGCACACGCGCCGCAGAACCGCATCATTGAACCCGTGAAGCGACGGGTTGGTTACCTCAAGATCCTCAGGGCGTGTGTAGTGACCCAGCCACGCGTACTTTGGCTTCGGAGCATCTTTGGGTAACCGTGTAGGTAATAGCGGGGCAGGGCCCGGATACGCGGTGTGGACTGCGAGGGGAAAGCCGTCGAACGCGCCGATTGCCCGCAGGATGGTACCGGTCGTGTCTTGCTGCAGCGCCTGGAAAACTCCATCGATCGCTTCGAGTGCCATCTCCAATTCGTGCTGCGAGATGATGAGAGGAGGTGTTATCCGAATAACATCGGAATTCCCGAGCGTTGGAAGGACCAGGACAGATCCTAATTGCGCTACCGTCGCCGCCACTGCATAGCTGTATAAACCCTGATTCGCGAGAAACGACAGGAATGTGCCCTGATGTTCTGGAGGGGAGCGCAACTCGATTGCGCTCATCAGCCCGCGACCACGCACGGCAGCTATAATCTGCGGATAACGTGTGGCCATCTGATTCAGGCGCTGCAACAGAATCCCGCCCCGCCGACTCACGTCTGCGCAAAACCCGTCGCTCGTCAGTATTTCCAGTACCTTCAAACCGACTCGGCAGGCAACGTTATTGTTGGCAAACGTGGAGGAGTGTAGAAGCGAAAACTGCTCGTCCCAGAACTCCAGCGAGCTGAAACAGGCGCTGAGCGGGAATAAGCCCCCACCAAGCGCCTTTCCAAGCAACAGCACGTCTGGCTCGATCCCATCGTGTTCACAGGCGAAAAGTCGTCCAGTCCTGCCTAGCCCAGTTTGAATTTCGTCCAGGACCAGCGCTACGCCGTGCTGTGAACACAAACTGCGGACTCGCTTAAGATAACCAGGTGGTGGAAGATGAACCCCGCGCTCCCCCTGGATGGGCTCAAGAAAAAAGGCGGCAATTTTATTCCCGTCGCGGCTTAATCGGTCCTCCAATGCATCCGTGTCACCGAACTCAATAAACTCAACACCGGCCGGCGATGGGCCAAATGGTTCTGCGTATTGCCGCTGTCCGGTAAGCGCGAGGGCTCCCATGGTCTTGCCATGAAAGGACCCGGTCGCAGCCAGAATGATGGATCGGCCTGCACGTCTTCGGACCAGCTTGATCGCCGCCTCAACGGCTTCCGCACCCGAAGTTGTAATTATTCCGCGGGACAGATTTCCCGGGGCCAGTTCGGTTAGCGCATGGGCGAGTGCTTCAGCGTGACGGGCTCGATAAGGCTGAATCATGGCCGGTTCGCCACTGTCCAGCGCGGCACGCGCCGTCTCTATTATTTGGGACGCATTGTGTCCAAAAGCCAGCGCCCCGTATTGAGCATAGCAGTCCAGGAAATGTCTGCCGTCCGCATCGATGAGCCAGACCCCATCGGCATGCTCCCACATACGGTCCATTCGTAGCAGCGCGAGCAGCCGGCGAAGTGTCGGATTGAGTCGACTGAGGTTTGTAGCCTCACTTTGCGCTCGATCAAGCATGATAGCTCGCCTCGTTAACCTCTCCCCGGTAAATGCGGTCGATTGCGACAGAGGAGATTTTGTCCAGCAATGTGTAGGCGCGGATGCGGTAGCCGACGAATATGGTTAATGCCCGCCAGCAAGGCGAAAACGCGTGTGTGAAAGATGGAGATTTCAGAACCGAACTGAGCCGTTGCCAAAAACCACGAGCAACTGAATGGCGTTTGAAAAAAATGAAAATACATGCGCCTCCTAATATTGTGGCCTTTGCCGCCACCAGCGATTGCGCTGGGTTTGGCCGTTACTCTGTCACATGGCGCATTACGGATGGGTAACGATTCGGTTACAGATTGCTTACTTACTTGCGTACCACCACGACTTGTAAGCGATCTGTAACCAATATGTTAGCGATTGGTATGTCGCGGTTTGGTACCGTGGGCGTCGCGAATAGAACATCCCGATGGACTAAATGCAAAATCAAGATGGCTGTTAGCGCAAGCCGAATTCAGAACGCGGTCGAGTTACTGGAATATGTAGCCGTCAGTGCCGGCATGATGTTCGGGGCTTCTTGTTTTCTGGTCCTTGGATTTATCGCCGAGGCCAATTCCGTCCGCAACATAGCCCTGGCGATCACCATTGCGGCAACCTTATGTATATCTACGGCTCTTGCCGTTGGCGAAATGGCCAGCCGCTTTCCATCGGCACCCGGAATTCGCACCTACATTAAATGTGCGTTTGGGGATGAGATCAGCCTCTTTTTTACCTACCTGTCGCTGTTAGTCGCCATTCTTTTCGCGGGAATTGAGATCAAGGTGTTTTGGGACGCAGTGTTGCCGGGAACTTCCCCGCATGCACGCGCCGTAGCTACATTCGCTATGATTGGCGTTCTGGGCTACCTGAACGTAACAGGACGCGAACTGCCGCGCCTTATTCAGGTGCTGATTTGCTCAGCGCTTGTGGCCGGGACTACTGCCGTATCGTGGGTTGCCATGACCCGAATAGACGTGGCGCTTGCCTACGCGCCAACCGGCCCGCAGGCATCATTCATATCCGCCATCGGCATTGCCTTCTTTGTTTTTATCGGTTTCGAATGGGTGACGCCAGCTGCCAAGTCGCCCGAGGCGTCGCGACGACTCATACCAATAAGCATGATTATTGCAATTGCGACACTTGCGATTACGTACCTGTTGTTTGCGGTGGCTCTGAATTTGGCCTTGCCGAGCGCCGATTTGCTGCAATCCAAAATACCTCACGTGTCGCTCGGCGGGCGGCTGTTCCCCGATCATGGAGCGCTGATAATGCAATGCCTGTCCGTTCTGGCATTGGTAACCATACTAAATGCGGGAGTCATTGGCGCGTCCCGTCTGCTTTATTTCCTGGGCCGGGACCGATCATTCTTTAGGTGGCTAAACGAGCGCTTGTCGATCCTCAATTCTAAAGGCGTTTCTTCCGCGAGCGTTGTGCTGCTGTGCGGTCTGTGCCTGCTTTCCTCACTATTGGAGATTTATCTGGACTCTACCCAAAACATCGCTGAGCTGTGCGCCGGCCTCTACTGCTTGGTCTACTGCGCGTTCGTTGCATCACATATTCGGCTGCGCAAACAACCCGTAGATAGGGTTTTATTTCGCAGCCCTTTGCCCATCGGCCTTTATTATGTACTAGCCGCCATCTTGTTAATGCTTGGCATTGCAACGTTTCTTGGTTCAGTAGACCACATTTCAACTAGGCTCCCGTTGCTCACGCTGATTGTCTTTCTGTCCGGTGCCGCTGCTTTTTACGTGGCCAAGTCAAGGCGTCTAGCAACATACCGAAAGACGTGAAAAAACATTGCCATGTCCGCAAAATCATCAGCGCTGGCTTTGCTAGAAACACTTGAAAAATTTCGCTCGAAAGTAAACGGCGATTCTCGTTTGACGAATATTTTGCGAGGTTGGGAGCCAGTAATTATGCTCGAGGCGCTGAACACGCAGTGGAAGCGATATCTTCCCGTTCACGAATGTCACATTACCGAGATCACATCGGACTTCAAGGATGCTTCGCATGTTGTCCGATTGCGATCCTCGGAGGAAACATTGATTGCGATTTTTGAAGGTAGATACAATCCAGTGGAGGCATTTTTGAACGGCGAATTAGAATTATTTGCGACCGACAAGGACCAGCTTAAGCTAGACGCCATCAGCCTGCTGCTGTGGGGCATATAAATCGTACCATTTATCATTGAATCGGGAACCCATAATGAACTCCAGCAATTTAAACCGGCCGGCAGGCGCCGAGGCCCAGCCCAATCGAGCGACACCGACATATAGCGTTCAAAATTGGGGCAACGGCAGGTGGGATATTCAGCAGTGGCTCGAACGAACCGCATGGCGAACGTTAAAGGACACAGAATATGGGCGTCCCAGGATCGAGAAGGGCATCTTGCCCGAGCTATTCAGCGATGGGCTGCTGCGACAGGTTTGTTTGATCGATATCGCCACGTTTATTGAAGCAGAGCGGACATCATTTGAGGCAGTGGCCGGCCTGCTGCGCTGTGCTCCGGATGAGAACAGTAAAGTTTATCTCGGTACCCAGGTAATGGACGAGTGCCGGCATTTTGAGGTGTTTTGCCGGCGCATGGCTGATTTTGGCATTTCTCCCGAAGAGCGCAACAAGCTTGTTAAACGTTTTGCGACTCCCGCGATCAGGAAATTCTACGACTTGGTACTCGAGCAGGTGGATAAACGAGACTTTATTGCAGGCTGCTTGGCGCAGAACATAGTGATGGAAGGCATGTCCTATCCGGTTTATCGATATGAGATCAAATACTGGTCAAGGATCGACTCGTCTTTAAGTCAGATCATTCGTGGTGCTTTTGCCGATGAAGTACACCATGTTTCTTATGGAGAAGCGATCATCAAGCATCACATAAAGGGACTTGATCCATCCAAGAAATCGAAGCTACAGGCTCTAATAAGCGAATTTTCCGGATTGATGACGGAGGCGTTTGAGCAGGTAATCAGTCACTATATTGGCTTGTACCAGGAATGTGCGAACGAGCATATGTCACTGATGGCCAATATCGAAATTTTTCCGGGAAGGCTTATATCTTCGGTTTCGGAAGAAGATCAGGTCCGCCTGCTTCTTGGAGAGATAAGGCGTGAACATGCTCAACGTGCAGCTCGAATCGGGCTTTCCGCAAGTTGATCCGGGAAGGTTTCTCGTCTGGCCCTCGGCGCATGGACTCGGCGAGCAATATTGCGGGTCACAAGGTGCCTCGTCACATAGATTCGTAATTACTTTGGGCTGGCCGACTGCCGGGCAAACACGTTTTCAGTAATGGCATCCTCAGGAAGTTGCCCGACGTCCTTGGGCAACCGATGCAGAAGTGGCAGCGCACGCAGCGCGATCGGTTTCATCGGTAAGTGCACGCAATCGGTCGCTGATTTGCACCGGATACGGCGAACTTCGGTCTAGCGTTCTCAACGCGGCCGGCAGTCGTTGCAACGCGGTCTCGCAATAAGTTCGCGCCGCAGTGAGAGATGGTGTAGGTGCAATACGCTTTCCGGCGCGCATTACCGGCATAATCAACGGTACGCCCTCGCATTGGTCGCCTTCAACGGTTACCACGTCACCGCTCGCATGCCCAGCCCCGTCGAAGCGCCGAAATACCTGCTTTCGCCCGGGCCACGTAGCCTTACCCTCCGAGCGTTTCCTGCGTGCGCGTCCTGCGTACTCTTGCAATTTGTACGCGCAGTCTAGAGCCGGCGCATCCTCGGAAGTTACCAGGCTGGTGCCAACGCCAAATCCATCAATAGGCGCTCCCTCTGAAAGGATGCGGTGGATGAGTTGCTCGTCGAGACCACCACTCGCGAAGATGCCGATCGCGTGCAGGTTAGCGTCATCAAGGATTCGTCGCACGCGCCGCGCATGTTCGACAAGGTTACCGCTATCGATTCGTACTGCACGGATATTGATACCGTCGTGTTGCAGCTTGCGGGCCAATTCAACAACCTTCGCAGCCCCGGCTTCAGTATCATAGGTGTCGATCAGCAGCACGGCGTTTTCGGGATAAGCGCGGGCGAAGCGTTCGAACGCGAACAACTCGTCGTCATGCGCCTCGATGAACGAGTGCGCCATGGTGCCGTAAAGCGGAATGCCAAAGCGCTTTCCGGCGAGCGCGGTAGCAGTTCCACCGTACCCGGCGAGATAACTCGCGCGAGCAGCGAGCAGGCCAGCCTCGGCGCCGTGGGCGCGACGCAGCCCGAAGTCCACCAGCAGTTTTCCCGGCGCCGCCAGCACCGCTCGCGCAGCTTTTGAGGCAACCACGGTTTCGAGTTGCAGCAGCGCCACGATTCGTGTCTCCACTAGTTGTGCCTGCGGGAGCGCCGAGGTCACGCGCAAGATGGGCTCGTCCGGAAAGAAAGGTGTGCCTTCAGGCATGGCATCTACGTCGCCAGTGAAACGTAATTTCGCCAGCCAATCTAGAAATTTGGGACGGAAGCGGTACTTTGTCTCGAGCCAAACTAGTTCATCCTGGGTAAAGTGAAGGTCTTCCAGGAATTCGAGCACCTGCTCCAGGCCCGCGGCAATGAGAAAATTTCGGTTTAGCGGCAGCTTGCGTACGAAGAACTCGAACACGGCTGTATCTTGCATTCCATACTCGTGATACGCCGCGAGCATGGTCAATTGATAGAGGTCCGTCAACAGTGCACTGGCGCCAGGGTCCGGGGCCACGGAAACTTCCTGGACAGCGAAGGTTGAAGAGCCTGACTTCATTTGTTGTCCCCACCCGCACTTGCCGCCACCGCACCTAGCCCGCGCATTTCCTCCTCAGCGCGAGCTCCGTCCCCGGGATGCACGTCGACGGCGCGAATGGCGTCACGCAGCAGGACTACCTGATATCCAAGCGCCAACGCATCTTTGACCGTATTGAGCACGCAATAGTCGGTGGCGAGTCCTCCGACGAATATTCGGCTGACTTTGCGGCTGCGCAGGAATTGGTCGAGGTCGGTACCCGAGAAGCCGGAATAGGCATCGCGATCGGGACCCGTGGCTTTCGATACTACGCGAACGTCAGTCGGCAATTGGAGCACCGGTGCGAATTCCGCGCCAGTGGAATTCGCAATGCAATGCGCTGGCCACGGACCGCCAGCGCGCTGGAACGAACAATGGTTGGGAGGATGCCAATCGCGCGTTGCGACCACCGGCAGCCCGAGATCGGCAAAGTACTTAATGAAACGATTTAACACCAGGATAATCTCGTCCCCTTTGGGCACCGCAAGCGGCCCGCCAGGCAGAAAATCATTCTGCACGTCAACGATGACCAATGCGTCCCCCGGGGTAGGGGCAGGCTCCGCGTTGTTATCCGCACGTGGGTCGGGCAGCATCGAATTGTCAGTCGGTCTGATATGGTGATGTTTGTATTCCCGTTTCGTCGGGAACGGGTGCCCCACTAATAAAAGGCATATGGTGTCAGAGTACAGCGCGATTTGCGCGAGATCAACCGCGATGCGAGTTGACAAAGACCCCGGCACACAAACCCCAAGAGAATCTGGAAAATGCCGTAACTCCGCTCGGAATTCATGATAAAAAAATTCCATTTTGGGCCGGAACACAAAAATCTAAGGCTCTGATTGTGAATTACTTCACAGTTTTTTCAAAAGACTCACTGCTAGATTAGCAAAGCGGGTTGTAGCAACGAAGCCCGTCTTAATGCGTACCCGGGTTTGAGATTCTTGCGGAACAAAGAGTCCGAACCGCATGGCGCAATAAAACTAGTTCGACGGGAAGCAAATGACGGTTATTGCAGAAGGCCAAGCTAAGTCCTTGCTGGAGCGCATTGGCAAATACGAGATCAAAAAACTGCTCGGCAAAGGCACCTTGGGCACGGTATATCTTGGAGTTGATCCCTTTGCCAATTCCAAAGTTGCCATAAAACTCATTGATCCAAGCGTGTTCCAGGATCCGACGCAAGGAAAGGTGCTTCGTAAGCAGTTCTTGAATGAGGCTTCCCTTGCTGGGAAGCTTGTGCACCCTCACATTGTCTCAATCCTCGATGCGGAAATTGGGGCAGATCGCAATTACGTCGTTATGGAATACGTTCCGGGAGGGAGTCTAGCGAAATTTACCCGCGCGCAAAGTTTGCTTCCAGTCAGGGATGTAATCGAGATTGGTTTCAAATGTTGTGGCGCACTCGATTACGCATCACGCCAAGGAATCGTCCATCGGGACGTTAAACCGGCAAATATCATGGTTGTCAGCAGGACCGAAGTGAAGCTCAGCGATTTCGGCGCCGCCTACCTTCAAAAAGCGTTGTCGACGCAAATTCTGAATATCGGTTCTCCCGCTTATATGTCTCCGGAGCAGATCAGTGCAAAGGCGCTGACACAACACAGTGATATGTTCTCGTTAGCGGTCGTCCTTTACGAACTCCTAACTGGCTTTCAGCCCTTCATTGCACGGAGCATGTCGTCTCTTTTTCAAATGATCCTTCATCAAGAACCCTTGCCCCCGAGCGCGTTGCGGCCCTCGCTTGGTTCGGACTTGGATCGCGTATTATTGTTGGCGCTCAAGAAAAACCCGCAGGACCGTTATCCCGCTTGGGCTGATTTCGCACTTGAGTTGGCAAAGGTTGGACAACTTAGCGTCTATGACCAAGAAATTCCGGACAGCGAGAAATTTCCAGCTTTGAGAGCGATGGAGGTCCTCAAGCAGCTTAGTGATCCGGAAATTTGGGAACTGGTTAACGCGGGCCGCTGGAGTCGGTTGCCCGCCCAGACCGAGATACTTCGCGAAAACGAGCCAGGCCAGAGCCTGTACTTTTTGACACAAGGTCAAGTCAAAGTAACCAAGCATGGACGCCTCCTGGGCACCCTTATCGGCGGCGAGTGCTTCGGCGAAATGAGTTACATTCGTGGGGGAGTGCTGCCACGCCAGGCCACCGTTGAGTCCTTGACCGAGGCGGTTGTGGTCGAGCTTAAAAGCGCAGATTTGGAACGTCTTAGCGATAGCTGCCAGCTACGCTTTGGGCGCGCGCTAATGCGCACCCTTGTGGATCGCCTGGCGCTCGCAAACGTGAGAATGTCCCAAGTATAGCCATTTCAAAGCGGCCGTTAGGGAAGAAGCGGTGCAATAACGAGCTTAACCCGGCGGCTAATTTCACGCGTTGTTCCCTCCAGGCTTGAATGGCAATTAGCCCGGACTTGCCGGTCCAAGGCTTGAAGCCAGATGTCAACGACCTGACCTGTGCTCTTCATCTGATCCGCCGACGGCGGTGCGGTGCACATAGAACTTCGCCGAAGGCGCAGTAATCAGAGTATTGCCGGCGCCGTCCAATACGGCTACTTGGAGCTCACGCATGACATTATCCTTGGCCGCGCTCTGCCATTCGGCCGAGGTAATATGGAACTTGAGTGAGTTGTGTAGCGTAGGTAAGGTTGTCCCGTCCAAAGTAACGCTTATCGCGTTGCCGCTCTGTAATGCGGGGGTGAGGCGCAGGCTGACCTGAAACTTGCCTGTATTGGTATGTACGGTGCTTTGGTTTTGTGGTGAAAGAATCGTGAACGCCGTGTAACCCGGAGTAGCCTGCTGCTGTTGTTCTCGTGTCGCAGCCGGCGTGTTAATTACGTTTGCTGGAGGAAGATCGATGGGCTGGGCGCCTGGGCTCGGTGTGTCGGAAAATACAGGTCCCTCTTTGTCCTTGGACTCATACACCGTTTGAGCGTCTGCGAAAACAGGAAAGAGAAAGACCAGTAGCGAGAAAGTCACAAGCCTCATCGTAATTTCCGAGTAAAGGATCAAGCGTTCAAAAATTATAGCTGAGGCCAGCTCTTCGAGCTACTAATTGGCCGTTTGAGCAACCAAATATAATCATATAATGACCTTGTATATAATCGCTTCGCTCGAATGACCCAAGCCGAAACATCCTCGTCGGAAAACCAGCTCATCGCTGACAAGCTACGCGAAGCAGCAGAACTCCTTGGCGCTCAGGGCGCCAATCCTTTCCGAGTGAACGCCTATCGTAAGGCAGCCGATACGATTTCGCATCTTTCTCGAAGCGTCCGCGAAATATTTAAAATCGAGGGAATTGAGGGTCTTGATGCACTTCCCAATATCGGCAGAGGCATCGCCTCGGCAGTAGCGGAAATTCTGATTACTGAGCGCTGGGCTCAATTGGAACGCCTGCGTGGGACAACCGACCCGGCAACTTTGTTTCAATCTGTTCCAGGTATGGGGCCGGGGCTGGCAAAACGAATTCACGATACCTTGCATATCGAGACCCTTGAAGAGCTGGAATCGGCCGCGCATGACGGAAGACTTGAAAGCGTTCCCGGCGTAGGTTTGAGACGCGCAGCTGCATGGCGCGCGATTCTCGATAAAATGCTTGGCCGTGTGAGAGCACGGCCGGCGCGCCTTATGAGCGAGAATGTACAAGAGCCTTCGGTTGAATTACTTTTGGACGTAGACCATGAATACCGTGAGAAAGGCGCTTCGGGGAACCTGCCTAAAATCGTGCCGAAACGATTTAACCCCAAAAACGAAGCTTGGCTGCCGGTTCTTCACACCAAGCGCGAAAAGTGGCACTTTACGGTGCTCTACTCGAACACGGCTTTGGCACACAAACTCGGAAGACTGCGCGATTGGGTTGTCCTTTATTTCTATGATAGCGACCACGTAGAACGCCAACGTACTGTTGTTACCGAGACGCGCGGATCATTGGTCGGCAGGAGGGTGGTCCGCGGACGTGAACAGGAATGCGAAAATTTTTACGCTCGTCCGGCGTCGGGCCACCATGGGCATCAGGTACATCAGCCGACACTAAAAAATATCCCAGCGCCAAAACCGTGAAAGGGCCCGCGAATAAGCGATTCGACTGCAGTCCGAGGGTCACCTTGGCCTCGCGCAGAATAGCCATTGCGACGCATTTTTGCCACTGCCTATGAAGCTATTTCTATGTGGCGACGTTATGACGGGTCGGGGAATTGACCAGATTCTGCCGCATCCAAGCCAGCCGCATTTGTTCGAGCCATACGTAGGCTTGGCGACTGATTACGTCGAACTCGCCGAGCGGGCGAGCGGCACGTTAAAAATACCGGTCGATTTTGCTTACATCTGGGGCGATGCCCTGAGGGAGTTCGAGCGGGTTAACCCAGACGTGCGCATCATCAATCTAGAAACGGCTGTCACGACAAGCGAGGACGCCTGGCAGGGAAAGGGAATCCATTACCGCATGAACCCCGCGAACATGGGCTGCCTTACCGCCGCTAAAATCGATTGCTGCGTGTTGGCCAACAATCATGTTCTGGATTGGGGATACAGTGGGCTTACCGAAACGCTTAATTTACTGCACCGAGCGGGGCTGCGCACTGCCGGAGCGGGCCGCAACCAGGAAAAAGCATCAGCACCGGCGCGCATTAAAGTGCCGGCCAAGGGCAGAGTGCTGGTATTCGCCGTCGCCATGGCGAGCAGCGGCGTGTCTCACGATTGGGCGGCAACCAAAGAGAATGCTGGGGTAAATTTTTTGGGAGATCTTTCCGAGCGTTCTGTGGACGCAATTGCGCGCCAGGTGTTGGGCGAAAAGCGGGCGGGAGACATCGCTGTGTTTTCTATTCACTGGGGCGCTAATTGGGGCTTCTATATATCGGATGAGGAGCGCATGTTTGCGCACCGCCTCATCGACGATGCTGGAATAGATGTGGTGCACGGCCATTCCTCGCATCACGTGAAGGGCATCGAGGTCTACCGAGAAAAACCGATTATTTACGGCTGCGGAGATTTTCTAAATGACTATGAAGGTATTGGCGGGTATCAGAATTACAGGGGCGATCTGTCGCTGATGTATTTCCCGGTTGTTGATGCCGCCACTGGCAAATTGCTTCAATTCAGCGCCACCCCGACCCAGATTCGCCGGTTGCGCGTCAATTACGCGCCCGCAGAGGGTGTGCGTTGGTTATTCGAGTGCCTAAACCGCGAATGTAGGAAGCTGGGTACGTGGGTGGAACAATCGGCGGATAATACTTTTCTATTGCGCTGGAAGTAATGCGAGCATTTCTCTGAGGCAATTTCATGTCAGCATGCCCGCAAGATGTTGCGCATCCCGGGGAGCATGTCCGGCATCGGTGTTATCGAAATAGATGTGGACGTCGCGTCCTTCAGCAGACCAGTGCCGGATACGCTGGGCCCAATCGGCGAGGTCGCGACCGGTATAGCTGGATACATAGGTGACGCGGTGTCCATGCAGCCTAACGTAGACCAGATCCGTGGTCACGGCATCCCAAAACGGCCAATCTGCTGCGTCGGACTGGCATGCGGCAAGACGGTGTCGTTGGAGGCATTCGACAGTTCGCTCATCGAACCACGATTGGTGCCTGAACTCCAACGCATGCCGGGTCTCCTGCCAGCTGTCAAGCAGTCGCGCAAATCGCTCTAGCCGCGGCAAATCCCGCTCCAGACTGGCGGGCAGTTGCCAAAGCACTACTGCAAGATGCTTACCCAGGGGCGCGACGGTCTGCTTTTGCCGTAGAAATGCTGCGCGAGGAATGTGCAGCTTTAGGACGTGGGTTAAATAGCGGTGGCCTTTAATCGCGAACTTGAAATCGCGTGGCGTTGCTTTAGCCCAATTCGCAAAGGTGTTCCGCTTGAGCTGATGGTAGAAAGTGGCATTTACCTCAACTGCGCGGAAGAACTGAGCATAATGGCTGAGCCAGGCACTTCGCGGGACGCCCGCGTAAAAACTCTCTCTCCAGGCATCGTATGTCCAGCCACTTGTACCCACGTAAATTGCCCCTTGCTTTTTCAAACGGATTTGTCCGGCACGATATTTATAAATAGTTTAGTGCACTTATGACAATGAAAGGCCGTTGTTAATTCGTGGTCACGCTCGGGCGCATGGAAATAGCCCCGAAGAAAAAACGATCTTGGACGGCATTTTGGGTATGATTCCGCGGTTTCCTTGACCCGACCTGTTGTTTTTCGTTAAGTTGGCAATAAAGATTGGGTAGACAAACATTTTAATATCACCGCTGGATTCCATGTCAAAGCAACTCACACACGTAATCGGATTCGATGACGCCCCCTTTGATCAGCGTGATCGCAGCGACGTGTTGGTAATCGGAGCAGTTTACTCGGGACTGCGACTGAACGCTGTGCTCTCCGCCAAAGTTCGGCGGGACGGAATTAATTCCACCAGGGTCCTGACCGATATGGTGCGAAAATCGCGTTTTTGGTCCCAGACCCATGCGATCCTGCTTCAAGGTATCGCGCTCGCGGGATTCAATGTTGTCGACCTAGATGCGCTTCACGCGGCATTGGCAATTCCGGTGATTCTGATTACCCGCCGTAAGCCGAACCTAGAGTCGATTCGACGCGCGCTGCTAAGCCATGTGCCGGGAGGAGAGCGCAAATGGCGGCTTATCGAGCACGCGGGTCCAATGGAACGCGTAGCCGGGGTCTACGTCCAGCACCGCGGCTGTTCGATCGCTGAAATTGAAAGCATGCTGCGGCGTTTCGCCGTCAATAGCTCCATTCCGGAACCGTTGCGTACCGCGCACCTAATCGCCGGAGGTGTGGTGCTGGGTGAGAGCACCCATCGCGTGTAGGTTTGGCTCGGTACGTTGGCAATTTATGTTTGGGTGCCTGGAAACTAAGCCCGATTAATTTTGAAAGCGCCATGGTTGCACAAAAAATTTAAGTAATCTTGAACACTGCATGCTGGAGTCGGGATGCTTGAGATTGACGGATGCTACGGAGAGGGTGGCGGACAACTAGTACGAACGGCGGTCGCGCTTGCTGCCATTACCGGTATTCCGGTCACCATTTCAAATATCCGTGCCAAGCGCGCGAATCCAGGGCTTGCGGCGCAGCATCTGACGGCGGTAAACGCGGTTGCCGCACTATGTGGTGCCGATGTCAACGGACTTGCTTTGAAAACGCAGCGGCTGATATTTCGGCCAGGCCGGCTGCGCGGGGGAGATTTTCAATTTGACGTCGGCACTGCAGGCAGCGTCACGCTGGTACTGCAGGCGCTGTTGCCGGCGATGATCCGCAGCGGGGAGCGCGCGTGCGTGCGCATCATTGGCGGCACTGATGTGCGAGCGGCGCCGCCCTTTGATTATTTTCAACGCGTGCTGCTGGTGTTGCTCCGCAAGATGGGGGCACGAGTCCAGGGAGAGGTGCTGCGCCGTGGGTATTATCCAAGAGGAGGCGGCGAGGTCTTGGTAGTCGTCGACCCAGGCCAATTGCACGCGATGCAACTCGATCGTGCAGGAGAGCTAAGAAGATTGTCCGGCCATGCGCATATCGCGAATTTACCGGCGCATGTAGTCGCGCGCATGCAAAATGCCGCGATGGAACCATTGCGAAAGTTTGGCATTTCGGAGCCCGCCATCACGGCGCAGCTGCTAGGCAGGGACGACGCGTATGGCCAGGGTGGTGCAATTGTTCTTTGGGCTGAAACCGAGTTTAGTGTGCTGGGCGCCGGGCGTGTGGCTCAGCGTGGTGTGCGCGCTGAACTCCTCGGCAAGGAAGCCGGAAAAGACCTTGCCGCCGATCTCGATGCCGGCGTATCACTCGACATACATGCAAGCGATCAGCTTCTGGTCTATCTGGCACTTGCTGGCAGAGGGTCGCGTATTACCGCACGCACTCTAAGCAGTCATGCGCAAACCACGATTTGGTTAATCGAGCAATTTCTGCCAGTCCGTTTTGAAACGACTGAATGCGGCATGGTAGTCTCGATCGAAACGCGAAGCAAATGATTCGCTGGTAGCGATAAATATACTTGAGCTGCGGGTATTATGGTATGGCAAAAGGATAAAAAATCTGCAAGGCAATGCAATTTGCGATGATAATCGACTTTTTTGTTTCACTGCACCTAGGTAAACTGTAATAAGCAAAATGAGCAATCTTAAACCATTGGTGGCGGAACTCCTTTACCGGCGCTGCGATCCCGCCAAGTTTACTTTCGAAACTACCGCGGAGCTTGACGACCTTAGCGAGGTTATCGGGCAAGTACGCGCCATCGATGCCGCACAGTTTGGTATTGGCATGCGTCGCGAAGGCTACAACCTTTATGTCATGGGACCGAGTGGCGGCGGCAAGCGCACCCTGATGCGACAACTGCTCAAGAAACGCATAGCGCCAGAGACTCAGCCCTTCGACTGGTGCTACGTCCACAATTTTTCTCAACCGCATAAACCGCGCGCCATCCGTCTGCCGGCAGGAATGGGGGCAAAATTTCGTACCCACATGCAGCAACTGCTCGACGATTTGCGCGCAATTATTCCCGGCGTGTTCGAGGGCGAGGAGTACCGTCGTAGGCTCAATAAGATCAACGATGAATTCGCCAAGCAACAAAACAAGGCTTTTGAAGAAGTAGCGGATGTGGCCACCCAACGCGGCATTGTCCTGCTGCGCACCCCTAATGGCTTCTCATTTGCTCCGACTAAAAATGACGAGGTACTCAGTCCAGAAGACTTTTCCAAGTTATCGGATGAAGAGAAGGAACGCATCGAACGCGATACCCAAGCGCTGCAAGAAATGCTAGAAAAAGTAATCCATCAGGTGCCGCGCTGGCGGCGGG
Organism: Burkholderiales bacterium; assembly: GCA_035624615.1. Lineage (GTDB taxonomy): Bacteria > Pseudomonadota > Gammaproteobacteria > Burkholderiales > JAHFRG01 > JAHFRG01. Next base: position 23,426 of record DASPRE010000090.1, read on the forward strand.
AGCACTCTGATCGCGTGCGCAAGCTCAATGAAGAGGCCGTTCTGTTCGCAGTTGGACACCTTATTGACGCCTTAAGAACCGAGTACGCCGATATCACGGTGGTTCGAACATATTTGGATGAAGTACAGCAGAATATCGTTGAGAGCATAGATGATTTCCGTGAGCCCAGGGAAAGGTCTTTCGGCCAAGTATTGATGGGGCTTTCAGAGCGTGCCGACTTCAGTCGCTTTCTGGTCAACTTGCTGGTTGATCACAGCGCACAGCCCGGTTTGCCGGTCATTGACGAGGAACATCCGACCTACATGAATCTGATTGGACGGGTCGAGCACCTTTCCCAACTGGGAGCGCTGGTGACCAATTTTCTGTTGATAAAACCCGGTGCGCTGCATTTGGCTAATGGCGGCTATCTGCTGTTAAATGCATTGAAGCTGATAACACAGCCCTTTTCCTGGGAAGCGCTGAAGCGTGCATTGTCTACCCGCGAGATTCGTATCGAGTCACTTGGCCAAACGTATGGTTTGGTCAGTACCGTTTCGCTCGAGCCGGAACCGATTCCGCTGGACGTCAAGGTTGTTCTAATAGGCGACCGGTTGCTGTATTACTTGTTGGCCGAATATGACCCAGAGTTCGTGGAACTATTCAAAGTCGCGGCTGACTTTGAGGACGAGGTGTCGCGCAACAACGAAAACGATCTTCTGTATGCTCGACTGATCGCCACAGTGGCGCGCAAGGAAGGATTGCCGCCGTTTGATCGCAGCGCTGTGGCACGCGCGATTGAGCACAGCGCCCGTCGAGCCGGGGATACCGAAAAGCTCTCGACTCACATGGAAAGCTTGGCCGATCTGGTGCGTGAGGCTGGCTACTGGGCGGGGCAGGGTGGCCAAAAGGTAGTTGCGCGTGAAAATGTGGATCGCGCAATCGAAGCACAAATTCACCGCGCTGACCGGCTGCGCGCTCGTTCCTACGAGGCCATCTTGCGTGGAATGTTGCTGATCGACACCTCGGGAGAGCGAGTAGGGCAGGTCAATGGTCTCTCCGTGTTGCAGCTCGGTCAGTTCACGTTCGGCCAGCCTTCGCGCATCACAGCTACTACCCGCTTGGGTAGTGGCGAGCTAGTTGATATCCAGCGGGAGGTCAAGCTGGGGGGTGCAATCCATTCCAAGGGTGTGCTGATTCTTGCCTCCTTTCTTGCCTCGCGCTACGCAACGGAACTGCCACTTTCGCTGTCGGCCAGCCTTGTATTCGAACAGACCTACGGGCCGGTGGAAGGCGACAGCGCGTCGGTGGCAGAGCTGTGCGCATTAATGTCCTCACTGTCCGGGCAGCCAATCCTACAGGCGTTCTCGGTGACTGGCTCAGTCGATCAGTTCGGGCGGGTTCAGGCCATTGGCGCGGTGAATGAAAAAATCGAGGGATTTTTCGATATCTGCAGCAAACGTGGTTTAAGCGGTGACCAGGGAGTTCTCATTCCGGCCGCTAACTTGGCACATTTAATGTTGCGACAGGATATAGTGGACGCTGCTGCAGCCGGACGCTTTCATATCTACGTGGTTGAAACCGTGGACCAGGCCATCGAAATTCTTACCGGCTTGACCGCAGGCGAAGCTGACTCCCAAGGGCGTTTTCCGGAAAACAGCGTTAACCGCAAAGTCGCAGACCGTTTGAAGCAATTAGCCGAACTCCGGCGCGCCTATGGTAGCAAGGAGGACTCCGGCGGCACCCGTTTACGCCCGCCCGAGGAAGGCGATGCAGAACAATCCTAAAATGGGCAGGGTGCTGCTCGCAATGGATGTCTCGCCACGCAGCAGGACGGCACTGGAGACGGCCGCCGCTTTGGCTGCCCAATTGGGTGCCGAATTAGCGGGACTGTTTGTCGAAGACGTCAATCTGCTGCGGATCGGTGGCCTGCCATTCACGCGCGAATTCGGGTTTTTCTCGGGCGGCGCGCGCAGCATCGACATCGTGGAAATGGAGGATGCCTTACGCCGGGAGGCAGAAGAGGCGGAGCGCCTACTTGCCGAGACGGCCAGCCGGCTGAAGTTGCGCTGGTCCTTTCACATTGCACGCGGCCAAATTGCCGAGGAGCTGTTCGCCTTAGCCACCGAACTGGATCTCGTGGTGCTCGGCAGTCGAGCGCGAATGGGTATACGGTCGCTGGAATATTGGCCACTTGAGGCGTTGGCCGGTGAAATCCAGCGCTCTCCCGAAATTCGCTCAGTGGTAGCGATATACGATAGCTCGGCCAGCGCGCGACGCGCACTGGAATTGGCGCAGCAGCTGGCTTTGTCAAGCAGCCTCGAGCTAAGACTGCTGGTGCCCGCATCGACTAATGACCAGTTCTCCTCGCGTGCAAGCGAGGCGAGGGTTCTGTTGGCGGCCGCCGGAATCACCTCAGCTGTGTGCCGACGCATCCCTTTGGCCGGAATCAGAGAACTTGCTACGGAACTACGGCGCGAACAACCCGGCGTGCTTCTCCTTGGCATCGATGGTCGTTTCCGAAGTGGTGAAGGTTTTGCGACCTTGCTCAACGAGCTCGACTGCCCGGTGGTTCTAGTTAGCGCTGAACAAAGAACCGCTCTAAAGGCCAAACGGACAAAGTCAAAAGGGAAGAGCAGCTAGGTTTTGGATGAAAAACATTCTCCAAGGTAATGTTTTTGTGCCATGAACATAGATTTAACATAATATACATTATACGAAGTCGCGCATCTGCGACTTTATATCAACGAGAGCCTTTTTTAAAACCCGCCCAACCGCCTAGGCCTATTTCCGCTACCCGACACACACCTTATGAAAAAACAACCAATCTACGAGAACGACGCTAAAAACGATCAAAACGTTAGGCACCCCTAAGAGCAACCATTTTGTCTCAATACCAAATAGACGCCGCCCGAACTCAAACATTCTGTTTTTCTCAAGCAGAAACTCTCGAAAAGTATCGCCCTGCTGCAAATCGCGCCGCATAAACAAAAATAACCCAGCCAGAAACAAAGCCCCCAAAACCAGAATAGAAAAAGCGACCCACGCAAGCTTATCCATCGCAACATACGCCCCACTTAGTGTAGCCACCTCCAATGCGTAGGCAGTCTACGTCCTACTCCACGCGACTTTTCTATTTTCCTCCCATAACTTTTGAGCATCCTGCACCCTTGAACGCTCTCGGTCCGCAACCCGCTCCCTAAACTCCAACCATTTATTCGTTCTCATAAAAACTCCAGAACAAGTTTTCACAACCTACGGCATCAAGAACAAGTCAACCAACGAGGGGCAACCTCCGGTGCTATCAAGTGGAATCCCTACGACGTTCCTAGAATGCACTGCTTTTATGCTCGACTGTTCTGCACGTGCACACCGGTTTCTTTCTTTTGCGGTAACTGGCGGGCCTTCGCGAGCTCATGCATCCAATCCGTTATGGACGGCCACAAATTCTGATGCGCCGTTCTCCCAACTAGCATTCCTACATGCTGGATCGCCACGCCCGTGTCGCCCCCATACCAAACTAGCTGATTTTTAGGACCGGACAGCGCCTGATAAAAAGGCAGGATCGCAGCAGGCGGTACAACGAGGCAACGCCGGTCCGCCACAATTAGAACTGGCGCGGCTATGTCCTGTGGCGCCGCACGCAACCCGTTAAAAACAACTCTTCCCCGCATTAGGCTATCCTCCTGGTACAAACGCTGCACGATATCGTCGACGAACTGGCGAGAAAGAGGCATTTCATCAAGCACCCAGCGTTCGACCCGCAGATGGGTGGACATCGCGGTCGAATCTGGCAGGCTTCGCAGCCAATCGGCCCACCGCTCGCTGCCGAAGGTTTCAGGCGACGCGGCAAAGCTCAGAAAGGCCAGCAATGACCCCGGGATATTCCCGGTACGATTTTTCAACCCCCCGCAACCCACAAACTCCGCAATAGCCGGACCCAGCGCGCCACAACTGCTTTCCAAGCTAAAATGAAGCGGCGAGGCAAGCAGCACAAGACCCCCTGGCCGTTGCGGATGCAATGCCGAATAAATTGCCGCCAGCGTACCGCCAAGCGAATGGCCCAATAGAAACGGGTGCTCCTGCTCAGTCTCGGCCTCGATCGCGTCGAGGCACTCGCCGATGATGCGCCCGGCATAATCTTCCAGCCCCAGGTTTTCGGGCGGCGCCAGCCACTGGATAAGATAGACGCGATGGCCGCTTTCGATGCACCGCCGCACGACGCTGCAATTCGGAGCAAGATCCCAAATATAAGCGCGCTTAATCGGCGCCGGAATGATCAGGATGACCGGCCCCACACGTGGATTGTCGCGATATTCCCTAAGGATAAAACCGGGCTCATTGAGCACCTCGCGCGTCGGTGTCTCCAAAGGACCGAAGCCGAGCGCATCGAGGATGTTACCCTGCCAGCGGTGCAGGTAATCCGTTTCCTCCCACATGGCCCACTTCAATTTATCACCCTAATTTCCTGATCCTGAAACCTGAACCTTAGCGCTGGTAGGAGATGACGGCCGTCCTCTGCAATTAGTGCTGCTTTCTTCACTCCGGCAATTCGCTTTCGACTTCCCGCGGCCTTCTGTCTGCTCTTTGACTTGACTGAAAGAATTACTCAACGCGAATACGGATGGTTTTTATTCAAATTATTTGCGTGCGAAGCTTAAACAGCTTGAAGAAATTTTGAGTGGTCGTCTGCCCTACTTCTTCCAATGGAATATTGCGCAGCCGCGCGATTTCCTCGGCCACGTGCCGCACGAAAGCCGGCTGGTTGGTTTTCCCGCGATGTGGGACTGGCGCCAGATAGGGAGAATCGGTCTCGATCAGCATACGTTCAAGCGGCACTTTCACCGCGATTTCCCTAAGACTCGTGGCATTCTTAAAAGTCACGATTCCTGAAAACGAGATGTAAAAACCCAGAGCCATTGCGGCGTGAGCGGTTTCCCAGTTTCCTGTAAAGCAGTGCATGACGCCGCCGGTTTCACTTGCTCCTTCCTCAGCCAGGATCTTCAGGGTGTCGGCAGCGGCTTCCCGCATGTGGATGATGAGAGGCTTGCCACATTTCCTGGCGGCCTGTATATGGTTGCGGAAGCGCCTTTTCTGCCACGCCAAGTCCCCTTTCAGCCTATAGTAATCAAGCCCGGTTTCACCTATGGCGATGACTTTATCGTGCTTAGCACGCGTTAACAATTCCTCAACCGCAACCTCCCCTTCCTCCTCATAATCCGGATGGACCCCAACCGAGGCGTAGATATTCGAGTGTTGTTCGGCTAATGCCCGGACTTGCGGAAACTCTGGGAAATTGACTCCTACGCATAATGCGTGACTCACCTCGTTCTCGCGCATTTTTGCCAAAACTTCGGTGACCTTGCCGGCGAATTCTGGAAAATTGATATGGCAGTGGGAATCGACAAACATGCTGAAGATCGGGCAAGACACGCACTACATGGTATGTGTAGGCCGGCTAGAATGAAGATACCCGCCCAGCAGACTTTCTATTTTGCTTCGCGCCGCGGCGCCGCTTTCGTCGTTGTTGAATTGCACGCCTATGCCTTGCACTTTGTTGCCTTGTGCTCCCGCTGGCGTGATCCACGCTACGCGACCGGCCACTGGCAGCTTGTTGGGATCGCCCAATAGGTTCAAAAGCATGAATACCTCATCGCCAATGTGGTAGTTTTTATTGGTGGGGATAAAGATTCCTCCGCCTTTTAACGCAGGGATATACGCCGCATATAAAGCCGACTTCTCCCTGATATTCAAGGAAAGAACATCGGGTCGCGATTCTGCCGCCCGTATTTTTTGCGTATCACTCATAGGTTAACTCCCCGGCATTAAGCACCCGTCTGCAATACGACACCGCCAATTGCTCAAGTACCAGCTGTGAATTTAGTGGGTGCTGCAGCGCCCGCTGTGCCGCCAGGAGTTCACGATAATAATGCATCAAATGCAATGCATTTACCATGACGCACAGCCTTTGCAGGGCTTCCGCAAAATCCAAATGGTAACGGACTTTGCCGGTAAATTTGCAGTACGCTAGGTCGCAAATCCACTTTTGCAGCCAACTGACAATATCCGAAAGGGGATATTGGCGGGCATTTTCCGCTAGCGACAGCGGATCGAGCTTGGGCGCGCTGATCAGTTGCAGAAATTCTTTGCGTTGTTTCTGGTTTTCTCGTTTGGCAACCTCCACAGCGGCAAGCGGGGCATAACCGGCTTGTGCCAAGGCGATATCTTGTTCGGCGATGCTTTGTTTTGCCAGCCAGCCGAGAGCCGCCTCCCGGCTCGGGACCGGCATTGCAACACTGCGGCAGCGGCTGACGATGGTCGGCAAAAGCCGCTGCGGCCTATGGGACACAAGAATAAACAAGCTATTGTCAGGAGGCTCTTCGAGGGTTTTCAGAACTGCATTTGCCGCATGTAAATTCATTGCCTCTGCCGGATGAATTACAATCACCTTGTAACCGCTTCGATGGCTAGTAAGATTGATAAAGTCATCCAATTCGCGGATCTGTTCGATGCCAATTTGGTTGCCTTCTTTTTTTTCCGCGTTTCCGATCCTTTCGTCGGGATCCCGCGCTTGTTCCGGCGCATCATACGCCGCCGGCTGCAGCAAGCGAAAGTCGGGATGGTTGCCATTCAAGTACCACAAACAGCCTTGGCACTTGCCACACGCAGCTAGAGAAGACAAACGGTCTTCACATAATAAGTACTGTGACAAAGCGCGCGCAAAATCAAGCTTGCCGGTCCCTTTCTGGCCTTTCAAGAGCAACGCATTAGGCTGGCCTTTACCTGTTGAGACAAGTCGTCTCCAGACAATTTCCTGCCAAGGATATATATTCATAAACAAAATCCTGCGATTATCTGTTGAAGCTGTTTCTGAATATGCTCCTGGCTTTGCGCGGCGTCGATAACGCGAAATCGTTTTGGATAACGCGCGGCGCGCATCAGGTAGGCAGACCGCACGTTCTCAAAAAATATATCCTTTTCCCGCTCAAAACGGTCAAATCTGGCGTTCCCTGAAAGTCGTTGTTTGCATATTGCAACGGGCACGTCAAAAAGCAAAGTAAGATCGGGCTGCACACCTTGCTGTGCCCACTGTTCCAAAACTTCCAGTTTGTCGAGTGACACACCCCTGCCACCGCCCTGATAGGCAAAGCTCGCATCACTGAAACGGTCTGAAACTACCCACGCTCCGCGTATCAAAGCGGGAAGGATCACTTTATCGAGATGTTCGCGGCGCGCCGCAAACATAAGCAAGGCTTCCGTCTCAGGGTGCATGGCCTGCTTGAGCAGAACTTCTCTCAGCATTTCACCCAATGGTGTGCCGCCCGGCTCGCGCGTAACCACTACTTCTGGGTGGTGTGCACGCAGTGCCGTGGCAATCCAGGACGAGTGGGTGCTTTTGCCCGCGCCGTCCAAGCCTTCAAGTGTGATAAATTTACCCCTGATTTTTTGCTGTGGTAAGTTCAAGCGTCAATTGCCATTATGTCGATTGTGGCGGCCGCCTTTCTGATATTTTGTCACCGCGCGGTTGTGTTCCTCCAGCGACTTTGAAAATACGGTCGTACCGTCGCCCCTGGAAACAAAATACAAGGCCTTGGTTTCAGCGGGATGGAGAGTAGCTTGGATCGAAGCCATTCCGGGCAGAGCAATCGGCGTTGGCGGCAAACCTTCGCGAGTATAAGTGTTATATGTGTTATCGCCGGTCAAATCGCGTTTGCGCAAATTGCCGTCAAATTTCTCACCCATGCCATAAATCACTGTGGGGTCCGCCTGCAGCTTCATGCCTAGCTTCATGCGGTTTATCAACACCGCAGCAATCATGTTACGCTCGGTCGATTTGCCGGTTTCCTTCTCAACAATAGAAGCTATGATCAATGCTTGGTAAGGATCCGAAAATGGCAAATCCTTCGCGCGTGCTTCCCACGCCGCCGCGAGATTGGATTTCATGGTCTGGTAGGCACGCTTGAGTATCACGAAATCACTTACTCCGTCGTTAAAGAAATAGGTGTCCGGAAAAAACAGCCCTTCTGCCGAATTTTCAGTGGCGCCAATATCTTCCAAAATATCTTCCTCGCTCAAATTCGCACTGTCGTGCCTGATTCCCGGATTACCATTCAGTTCAGCGCGCAACTGATTGAACGTCCAGCCTTCGGTGAACGCTATTTCCCTCAGTGTTACGTCACCCTTGGTAAGCCTGGTGAGCAATTGGTAAGCGCTCAAATTGTCTGTTAATTCGTAATTGCCCGCCTTTATTTCCCCTGACTTGCCCAACGCCCTTCCCAGGATAATAAAACTCCATGGGTGGTCTAGTACGCCGGTTTCGGTTAATTGCTTTGCGACGCTGCGCAAGCTGGAACCTTGCTTCAAGCTAAATTGCAACGGCGTGTGAGGTAATTGAAGTGGTGCATTGGCATAATAAATGAGCCACCCTGCTGCTGTGGCAAAAATCGCTAACCCAAGAAACAACAGAACCTTGATTGCGCGTTTAATCACAGGGTTCATTCAGCCACTGTCGGACCGTCGGCGTGAATACGCCTTTTTCCCAAGAGTTTCGCTCAATTTCTCTAACCTGCCACACTCCGATTACGCTGTTGGTAACAAATATTTCGTCTGCCTGCAATAACTGCGTCAATGAAATATGCCGCTCAGCGCAGGGAATGCCCGCAGCGGCTGCACGTTCCAGAACACGCTTGCGCTGTACTCCTGCGACACCGCAGCGTGTTAGATTCGGGGTCCAAAGCTCATTACCTTTGCGCATAAATAGGTTAGTCATGGTACCGCCGATTACAAATTCTTCAATGTCGAGAAGCAACCCTTCGGCAATTGACGCATCATTCCACTCCCGTCTGGCGATTACGTTTTCGAGTCGATTAAGATGCTTAATTCCGGCAAAACGCGGCTGCAAACTCAATTTTAAATCACATATGCGCAAACGCACTCCTTGTTCGTCGTAGCTTGAGGGATAGTCCGGAACCGCGCTCGCTATTACGATGCGCGTAGGTTGCATTTCGCCGGTCAGGCGATAGCCGCGCACACCCGGACCTCGAGTGACAATGATTTTCACCACACATTGGGGAGTTGCGGCCGAGACTTGGTTGAGCTCTTTACTTAGCACCGCATGGCTCGGACAGGACAGTCCGAGCGCCCGGCAATCGTCCTGAAGCTTTTGGTAATGACGTCGCCAGCAAAATGCTTTCCCCCCGCTTATACGCAAAGTGCGGAACACACCATCACCGTAGGCAAGTCCCCGGTCATGCACGTCAATCAAATCAGTTTGAAGACCGTTTACTAGCACCATAGGATCGGCATTAAGCCAATGGCTCAGGAAACAATAAGGGAACGCTTGCAGTTTAACCGAAAGCCGCGAAATAAGGCGCCACTAGACTTTAACGAATATTAAAGTCCCGTTGGTACCACCGAAGCCGAAGGAATTTGACAACGCAACTTCGATTTTCATGTTACGTGCTGTATTGGGAACATAGTCCAGGTCACACTGCGGGTCCTGCTCAAATAAATTAATCGTGGGAGGGGCAATCTGGTGGCAAAGGCTTAACACCGTATAGACCGCCTCCACTCCTCCGGCGGCACCTAGGAGGTGACCGGTCATGGACTTCGTGGAACTGATAGCCAGTTTGCTCGAATGAGCGCCAAAACATTTCTTGACCGCTACGGTTTCGGCGATATCGCCCAGCGGAGTGGAAGTGCCATGAGCGTTAATGTAGTCGACTTTATCAGCATTAATGTTTGCGTTCCGCAAAGCGTTGACCATGCATCGCGCCGCGCCGTCACCATCTTCACACGGCGCAGTTATGTGGTGAGCATCTGCACTCATACCAAAACCCGAGAGTTCGGCATAAATGCGAGCGCCACGCTTTTTGGCAAGCTCCATTTCTTCCAGCACGACTACTCCCGCGCCCTCTCCCAATACGAAACCATCCCGCCCAACATCCCATGGCCTGCTTGCGGTAACCGGGTCGTCATTGCGCGAGCTAAGGGCCTTAGCCGCCGAAAAACCGCCGATCGTTAATTCGGTCACGGTTGATTCGGCACCACCTGCAATCATGATGTCGGCATCGCCGTATTCAATCAGGCGCGCTGAGTCACCTATACAATGCGTGGCGGTAGTACATGCGGTGACTATGGCTAGATTGGGCCCCTTTAGTCCAAACAGTATGGAGAGGTTCCCCGATATCATGTTTATAATGGTGCCCGGAATGAAAAACGGTGAGATCTTGCGAGGCCCACCTTTCAACATTGCGCTGTGGCTATCCTCGATCAGCGGCAGTCCGCCGATGCCGGAGCCGATATTGACACCGATGCGCTCCGCATTATCTGGGGCAATCTCGATGCCGGAGTCTTTGATTGCCTCGATACCCGCAGCAAGTCCCAGATGAATGAATCTGTCCATCCGCCGGATTTCCTTGGCGGTGATATATTGGCCCGGGTCAAAACCCTTTACTTCTCCTGCAATCTGACAGTTGAGTGCTGACGGATCAAAGCGAGTAATCCGGGCGATCCCAGACTTCCCTGCAACGATGCTTTTCCAGTTATCTGCAACACCGATTCCGACCGGCGAAACAATGCCGAGGCCAGTAATGGCAACTCTTCGTCTGGACAAATTTGCTCCAGGTGCGAACGATTAAAGACAGGGAAGATCAGTTAAGGTGGGTCTTGATGTATTCTATGGCTTGCTGCACTGTGGTGATTTTCTCCGCCTCTTCGTCGGGGATTTCGCATTCAAATTCCTCCTCCAGCGCCATAACCAGCTCCACCGTATCCAGCGAATCTGCACCAAGATCGTCTACGAATGATGATTCGCTTTTGACTTCAGCTTCGTTAACACCCAGTTGTTCGGCAACAATTTTTTTGACGCGCTGCTCTATATTTTCCATCTAAATCCCCTTCAGTTTCTGTGGTGATCAGAACTTCAAATCTAACTACAGCTGAAAACTGGTATCGCATCCTTTTCAAGCTGTCGCATTCTACCAAATTTGTGCTAATTATAAAATTACAATTAAAGCCATCAGCTAATCCATGTACATGCCGCCGTTAACGTGAATGGTACAGCCGGTAATGTATCCCGCTTCGGGAGACGCCAGAAAAACGACCGCCGCAGCAACATCCTCGACCTTTCCCAACCTTCCCAAGGGCACATACTGGGTAAGCGCCTGCCGCTGCGCGTCGCTCAGAGAACGCGTCATATCAGTGTCAATAAATCCCGGTGCAACGCAGTTAACGGTGATATTGCGGCTTGCTACTTCGCGTGCCAGCGCCTTGCTAAAACCCGAAACTCCGGCCTTGGCGGCAGCGTAATTGGTCTGCCCGGCATTGCCCATTACCCCCGAAACCGACGTGATATTGATTATCCGGCCATGGCGAGCTTTTACCATCCCATGCAATACCGCCCGGCTCAATCTAAATACCGATTTCAAATCGGTGGACATAATTTCGTCCCACTCTTCGTCTTTCATGCGCAGCAAAAGATTATCCCGGGTAATCCCGGCATTGTTCACGAGGATTGAAACTGCACCAAAGTCCCCCTGGATTTCGGCCACCAGCTGCTGGATTTTATCGCCTTCATTCACATCCAAAATGACTCCCCTACCCTGCACACGGTTTGCGGCAAAATTGGCCTTAATTGCTTCAACCCCGCGTCCGTTGGTGGCCGTGCCGATTACGGTCGCCCCCTGCTTGCCGAGTTCGATGGCGATTCCCTGACCGATCCCGCGGCTTGCCCCGGTCACCAATGCGATCTGCTTACCTAGCATCATACGAAGATTAACACTTAAATCCTCAATAACAGCTCACTATACTATTGCAGTTAAAGCCTGCTTCAGGCTGTCACTGTCGGCCAACGCGGTTATTTCCAGGTTGCCTGCTATACGTTTATTCAAGCCAGCCAAGACCTTGCCTGGGCCACATTCGGCGATATACGTTACGCCCTGTTGTATTAGAACTCGAATGGTTTTGACCCAATCCACCGGATTATAAAGCTGCCGCGCCAACGCATCCTTGATCTCGTTCGGCTGAGCGTGGGTGCTGAGATCTGCATTATGTATTACCGGAATTCGTGGTGTCTTAAGTGGTAATGATTCCAAGCGTTGCCTGAGTTGGTTTGCCGCTTCACGCATCAGCGAACAATGGGAGGGCACGCTCATTGGAAGCAGTATCGCACGCTTCGCCCCTCTGCTTTTGGCCGTCTCCATGCCCCGCAGTACGGCTGGTTTGTGCCCTGCTATCACCACTTGACCCGGAGAGTTGAAATTAGCCGGCTCCAACACTTCGCCGCGCGCTGCCTCCAGGCATATTTCACGCACCTCTTGATCCTCCAGTCCTAGAATCGCGGCAATTCCGCCCGTGCCTTCAGCTACGGCTTGTTGCATAATTTCGGCCCGAAAATGCACCAGCGGCAAGGCATCGGCAAAGCTTATCGCCCCACTCGCTACCAAGGCAGAGTATTCCCCCAAACTGTGACCCGCCAGCAATGCTGGCTCCACACCGCCTAGGCTTTCCCAAGCACGGTACACTGAAACACCCGCGGCTAACATCAATGGCTGGGTATTAACCGTCAAATTCTGCGCCGATTCCGGACCGTTCTCGGCAAGCGCCCAATAATCCTGATTGAGAACGCTCGATGCCTCCTCAAAAGTTCTACGCACTACGGGTAAGTCCGCATAGCCGCGCATCATTCCCACAGATTGAGAACCTTGCCCTGGAAATACAAACGCAAACTTCATGCTTGGTCCTACCAGCGCAACAACACGGAACCCCAGGTAAATCCGCCACCAACTCCCTCCATCAAAATCAGTTCGCCCGGCTTGATGCGTCCGTCCTTAACCGCGTCATCGAGCGCCAGCGGTATCGAAGCTGCAGATGTATTAGCGTGGCGGTCCACTGTAACGACTACCCGATCCATGCCTAAACCCAGCTTTTTCGCGGTTGCCTGGATGATTCGAATATTTGCCTGATGAGGAATCAGCCAGCTGACATCGCTTTTCTTGAGATTATTAGCGGTCAAGGCTTCATCCACCATTTCACTCATGACCTTGACAGCGAATTTGAACACCGTGTTGCCTTCCATTACCACATGCGGATTGCCGGTAACTTTACCGCGGGCGATACTGCCTGGTACCGCCAGATGCTGGTGGTAGCTGCCGTCCGCATGCAAATGCGTGGAGATTATTCCCGGCCGGTTACTTTGCGTGACGATTACTGCTCCGGCGCCGTCACCGAACAGGACACATGTGCCGCGATCAGACCAGTCGAGGATGCGCGAATACACCTCTGCGCCCACAACCAAGCAACAGCGGGATTTCTCCAGGCGGACAAACAAATCTGCTGTCGCCAGCGCGTACACAAAACCACTGCACACGGCCTGCACATCGAATGCCGGGCAGTCTTTAATTCCTAGCTTGGCCTGCAGGATACACGCGGTACTGGGAAAAATCATGTCCGGAGTACTGGTAGCGACAATTATCAAATCGATGTCACTGGGCAAAATCTGTGCTGCTTGCATGGCTTTCTTGCTGGCTTGAAACGCAAGGTCGCTGGCTCTTTCATCATCAGCAGCGATGTGCCTTTGGCGGATACCGGTACGGGTGAAAATCCACTCATCCGAGGTATCCACAATGGCCTCAAGATCGTGATTGGTGAGTATCTTTTCCGGCAGGTAACTGCCGCAGCCTACAATTCGCGAGTACATCAAGGGAGACCTTGATGAATCAGCGCCAGGCGCTCGCTAATGTGCCGCAGTACGCCGTTACGAACCTCTTCCGCAGCGCGTTCGATAGCGAATTCAAATGCAAAACTGTCGGCAGAACCATGACTTTTTACTACAATACCTCGCAATCCCAGCAGGCTGGCTCCATTGTAGCGGCGATGATCAACTCGGCGTTTGAAGGCATTAATCACCGGTAGCGTGATCAATCCAGTCAGACTGGTGAATATATTGCGCTTGAATTCGCGTCGCAGGAACGTGGCCAGCATCTGCACCAGCCCTTCGGATGTTTTGATGGCGACGTTGCCGACGAAGCCGTCGCAAACCACGACGTCAGTCGTGCCTTTATAAATGTCGTCGCCCTCTATGTTGCCGTAAAAATTGAGGCCGCTGTTGCGCAACAATTCTGCCGCCTGCTTCACTACCTCGCTGCCTTTGATATCTTCTTCGCCGATGTTGAGCAACCCTACGCTGGGTTTTGCGATATGTTCAACCGAGGCCATCAGTGTCGATCCCATTATGCCGAATTGCAGCAGTTGCTGCGGACTGCATTCGACATTTGCACCCAGATCAAGCATACAGGTACGACCCTGAAGCGTAGGAAGAATCGAAGCGATTGCCGGGCGTTCGATACCTGGCAGTGTTTTGAGTACGAATCGGGAGATTGCCATCAACGCACCGGTGTTTCCGGCGCTGACGCAGGCCTGAGCTTCGCCACACTTTACCAGATTCACCGCCACCCTTATTGAAGAATCTTTTTTGCCGCGCAGCGCGAGTGCCGGCGGTTCATCCATGGTTACTATTTCACTGGCGTGATGGATGCGCAGTCGCGGGCTGAGCTCAGCGTGGGCCGAACGTAGTTCAGGCTCAATTAGCTCGTGCAGGCCCACCAAGATAATGTGGGCATCAGGATATCGTCGCTGGAATCTTACTGCGGCGGGTACGGTGACGTGCGGGCCATGGTCGCCACCCATGCAGTCAATGGCTACCGTGATATCCATTACCGGTGCTGGCGGGGGTGCGCCAAGGAAAGAAGACGGCTATTCGCCCTTGCCGGGTATTACTTTTTTTCCGCGGTAATAGCCATTGGGGCTGATATGATGGCGCAAATGCACTTCGCCCGTGGTTGGCTCAACCGCAAGCGGCGGGTTTGCCAAAAAATCATGAGCGCGATGCATGCCGCGTTTAGACGGAGACTTTTTGTTCTGCTGAACTGCCATAATGTACTCCTCTCGATTATCCTGTGGATCTTTTCAGCGCTGCGAGAGGTGCAAAAACCGATTGGGCGGTTCCACCGCCGGCATAGCTGATCACACTGCATGCTCCCGACTCGTGCCTGGGCGAAATCGGCAGTCTCAATATGATTTCTTCCTCAAGTAATGCAAAAACATCCATTTCCGTTTCGGCAGGAATACAATCTATCCCGTCGTTTTCTTCAGTAATCTCGGGGAATGCTTTTTCATTGTCGATCAGCAACAGACTCGAAACCAAGTCCAAATCATGCTCCAATCCTTCGAGGCAGCGTTGGCATTTCAGGTAAAGTTTGCCTGTGATTGCAAGGTGAAGCAGTGATTTTCCATCCGGATCTACCGTCCCGCTTAACTCATACTCGATTTCACCGTCGGTGGAGTACAAGTAGTCGTTTAACCGCTGCAGTTCCCCATTTTTTATTTTACCACGTAAAACTCCGGCACCTCGTGAAAATTCAAGGCTATTAATCACAAGCTGTTCAGGCATAAGGGGCGCATGATATTATTTTTGTAATCTTGTGTCAAAAATATACGAGAGTAATTTGAGCATTCCGCAGCTGGTTCTGGCATCCACTTCCACGTACCGCCGCGAGTTGCTTGAGCGCCTGCACATCCCCTTTTCTGTCGTGGCGCCGAATGTGGATGAATCGCCTCTGCAAGGCGAATTGCCCGAGCAAACCGCTGTGCGCCTTGCGCAGGCCAAAGCTGCCAAAGCAGCTGGTCAGTGGGCGGATGCGCTTGTTATCGGCTGTGACCAGGTTGCTGCTCTGGATGGCGCCCAGCTTGGCAAACCTCGGACGCATGAAAATGCTTTTAGACAGCTGAAATTGATGCGCGGCAAGACCGCAGAGTTCTACACCGCTGTCTGCCTGCTCAACACAGGAACTGGCCACGCCCAAATCAAAGTTATTCCATACCAAGTGCGTTTCCGAAATTTCAGCGATGAGCAGATTGCCAATTATTTGCGTAAAGAAGCGCCTTATGACTGTGCGGGAGGAGCCAAAATAGAGGGTTTGGGCGTCGCGCTAATCGAAGCCATGTATGGCGAGGACCCTTGGGCACTGATTGGACTGCCCCTCATCGCATTGGTCGAAATGTTGAAAAACGAAGGGGTGGAGGTAGTATAAATGCCCGGTATTCTGTATCTCATCCCTGCTCCTCTCGGCCAAAGCGACCTTTCCCAGGTTGTGCCGCAGGGCGTTCAACGCATTATCGAGTCCCTTGATTTTTTCGTCGTGGAAAACGCGAAAACCGCAAGACGGTATCTCGCCAAAATCTGCATTCGCCAGCCGTTGCAAAAGATCAAATTCGATATTCTCGACGAGCATACGCGACCCGAGGAGCTAATAGCATTAATCAATCCGTTGCTATCCGGGAAAAATATGGGCTTGATGTCCGATGCCGGCTGCCCCGCAGTGGCCGATCCCGGCGCCGATTTGATAAAGCTGGCCCACGCAAACCGCATTCGGGTAGTTCCTTTGGTCGGCCCTTCATCCATCCTGCTAGCGCTCATGGCCTCAGGGCTTAACGGGCAGCGGTTTGCTTTTCACGGCTATCTGCCAGTTAACATCGAAGAAAGAATGAAAAAACTTGTGGAACTTGAAAAGGCGTCGAAAGCATTTGATCAAACCGAAATTTTTATCGAAGCGCCTTACCGAAATGGCAAGCTATTGCGAAACCTACTCGATTGCTGCAGGAAAACCACTTTGTTGTGCCTCGCCACTGATATTTCGCTTGCCAGCGAGAGCATTTCGACCAAACGTATCGGTGAGTGGGAACGCTTGCCGCCGGAGATCAACCGCCGGCCCACGGTGTTCCTGCTTAATGCAGCTTAACGCAGACCCCAACGTGCGCTGCCAAGCAGCGCTTTGGCCATCGCCCCGCCGAAGTGCCGCGCAAAGCGCTCGACCACACTTTCATGGGGGGTATAATCCACCACGTCTTCGGCCTTAATCACTTCCCGGGCAACATAATCCACGTTGCCAAAGCCGTCGGCCAAGCCAAGTTCAATACTTTTCTGCCCCGTCCAGACAAGCCCGCTAAACAGATCTGGAGTCTCTTTTAGGCGTTTGCCCCTTCCCTGCCGCACCACTTGTATGAACTGCTGATGAATTTCGTTAAGCATTTTTTGCGCATAAGCTTTCTGCGTCGGATTCAACGGCGAGAACGGGTCGAGGAAACCCTTGTTTTCGCCTGCCGCGAGGAGACGCCGTTCGATTCCCAGTTTATCCATCGCTCCAGTAAAACCAAAGCCATCTATCAGCACGCCAATCGAGCCGATGATGCTTGCCTTGTTAACAAATATTTTGTCGGCAGCTACCGCCACGTAATAGCCCCCGGAGGCACAGATGTCGTCCACTACTACATATAGGGGGATGTCCGGATATTTCGCTCGCAGTCTGCGCATCTCGTCGTTGATATTACCCGCCTGCACCGGGCTGCCGCCAGGGCTGTTGATGCGCAGAATAACTCCTTGCGTATTCTTGTCCTTAAATGCTTGCTGTAAGCCGGATGTAATGTTGTCGGCGCTGCTATCGGTGTCGGGCGCTATGATGCCCTCAAGATCAACGAGCGCAGTGTGTTTGCCCGCCAGCGGCACTTCCTTTTTTCCTATCCAGCCAATTGTGAGAAAAAACAAACCGAATAACCAGATAAACAACAGCAGCTTGAAAAAAATACTCCAATGACGCGCCCTGCGCTGTTCCTCCAGTGTCGAAAACGCGAGCTTTTCTATAACCTGACGTTCCCAGTTGCTATCCGGGAGGTTGTTTTCTGGCATGCCTCAACCCTTTGATGATCTGTAAATCCACCAGTCCTTCTCGTGCACAATTTGCTGGGCCGTTATTCCGGCCTGAAGCTGCCGATTCCGTAATTCAATTTTTAGTATAACCCGGAAATGTCCCGTATTTCACCTCTGTTTTAGTCCAGTTGCCGGCTCACATACCAGGGAACCCTGCTCGTAAATGCGCCGGCATTTCCGTTAATCCCACTTCGCTCATCTAGGTCACGGATCTGCACCGGCCGCTGACAAATCGATGTTCGCGCGCGCAGCCTGCACCGGAGCCACAAAACGATTTGACCAGTCAGTTTGCGTCCTGCTCCAATCGAGTCCCAAAAACTCAAAACGCATTGCTACAAGAGTATTGCGATTGCTATTCTGGCCTTTCAAATCTTCCTTCCACTTTACTGATGAACTGTTGCAAATCGATCGGCAGTGGAGCTTCCAACCGCAAAACTTTGCCGCTTGTCGGATGTTTGACCACCAACTTGATGGCATGCAGGAACATGCGCTTGAGGCCGCGCACTTCCAAAGCGCGATTCAATGCAAAATCGCCATACTTTGGGTCGCCTAAAACGGGAAATCCAAGATGCGCGAGATGCGTACGAATCTGATGGGTACGTCCCGTTTTAAGCTCCGCTTCGAGCAAGCTGAACTCCGGCCAGTTTTTGCACAGAAAAAAGAGAGTGTGGGCAGGTTGGCCGCCTGTTTTCACGGTAACTCTACGCTCACCGGCCGCTGTCACATATTTATGCAAGGGCAGTTCGACGCTCTGCTTTTGATTAATCCACCGACCCTTAACCATCGCGAGATAGCGTTTTTCAACCTCTCCTTCACGCAGTTTTTGGTGGAGTGCAGTAAGCGCACCCCTCTTTTTCGCGAGTAGCAGCACGCCAGAGGTTTCACGGTCCAATCGATGTACCAACTCCAAAAAATTAGGCTTTGGTTCGCGCATGCGCAGGAGTTCAACGATACCGCTGCTGACCCCGCTTCCGCCGTGCACCGCCACACCACTGGGTTTGTTGATGGCGAGCAGCACATCATCTTCGAACAAAACGTCCAGTATCAGGCTCGATCGCGAATGCTTAGGGTTAGGGGGGCGTTTAGCGGTGCGAACCGGAGGAATGCGCAGGTTGTCGCCGCGCTTTAAACGGTAATTAGGCTCAACGCGCTTGCTATTAACCCGGACTTCGCCGCTGCGCAGAACCCGGTAAATGTGGCTTTTAGGAACTCCTTTTAGAACCTTCGACAAGTAATTGTCTATGCGCTGATTTACGCCGCCCTCGCCGATGCGTCTTTGGGAAACCGAAGCTTTGCTTAAATCCTTCATTTTGCTTATACTAAAGTCTCATGGTTTTCCCGGGCTGGCGCAAAAGGCGTTTTTCGGCCCCATGTTCTAGCATTAAGTGCTTGAACATATTAGATAAACATGATAGCTGGTTATCTCCGCTCACCAGATTAAAGTAGCGAGAGCAAACGAGATACGCGCTCTAAGCAGATTTTCAAGTCCTGACCTTAAATTTAGATAAACAGGATTTTACTGACAAACCCGTTGAGTGAATGGTCCGTACGTTTCATTTGATCGATAATTATGACGTGCACATGACAAGTACTCGATACATAACGGTATTATAACCGCGTAGGGTTTGCCCTGCCCGTGCAGAGCGCGGGAGAGCATAAAATGAAACGCATGTTGTTTAACGCGACGCATTCCGAGGAGTTGCGCGTCGCGATAGTCGATGGTCAAAAGCTCATTGACCTCGATATTGAATCTGCAGGCAAAGAGCAACGCAAAAGCAATATTTACAAGGGTGCCATCACCCGCATCGAACCCAGCCTAGAAGCCGCCTTTGTCGATTACGGCGGTGAAAGGCACGGCTTCCTGCCCTTCAAGGAGGTCGCCCGCTCCTACTTTCAGCCAGGAGAAAATGTCGAACCCGCGCGTGCGCGGATTCAGGATGTGCTGCGCGAAGGACAGGAACTGATTATCCAGGTAGACAAGGATGAACGCGGCACTAAAGGCGCGGCGCTCACTACCTTTATCAGCCTTGCCGGACGCTATCTGGTGCTGATGCCCAATAATCCGCGGGGCGGAGGAGTATCCCGACGTGTTGAAGGCGAGGAGCGAAATGAACTGCGCGACATAATGGCGCAGCTCAACGTGCCCCAGGGCATGAGCATCATAGGCCGTACCGCAGGAATTGGCAGAAGCCTCGAGGAATTGCAGTGGGATTTGAATTACCTATTGCAATTATGGGAAGCCATAGAAAACGCCGCCAAGAAAGAAAAGGCGCCTTCTCTGATTTATCTTGAAAGCAGCCTCGTCGTGCGTGCCATTCGCGATTACTTCCACCCCGAGATCGGGGAGATTCTGATCGATACGGAGGCCATCTTCGATCAGGCAAGGCAGTTCATGAGTCACGTGATGCCAGGCAATGTCAACCGCATTAAGCTTTATAAAGACGATGTGCCGCTGTTCTCACGCTTTCAGATCGAACACCAGATAGAAACAGCGTTTGCCCGCCAAGTTCTCCTGCCCTCCGGCGGTGCCATCGTGATAGACCACACCGAAGCACTAGTATCGATAGATGTAAACTCGGCGCGTGCAACACGCGGAGCAGATATCGAACAAACAGCGCTGCACACCAATATCGAGGCGGCGGATGAAATTGCCCGCCAGCTTCGCCTGCGAGACTTGGGAGGTCTTATTGTAATCGATTTCATTGACATGGAAATCCAGCGCAATCAGCGTGAAGTCGAAAACCGCTTGCGTGAAGCGCTTCGCTTTGACCGCGCGCGCGTCCAGATGGGCAAAATTTCGCGTTTTGGTTTAATGGAACTCTCGCGCCAACGTCTGCAGCCGTCATTGGGTGAAACCAGCCACATGCCCTGCCCCCGTTGCCACGGTACCGGCCACATCCGCGGTACGGAATCAACAGCGCTGCACATCCTGAGAATTCTTCAGGAGGAAGCCATGAAAGAAAATAGTGCAGCAATTTATGCCCAGGTGCCAGTCGATGTAGCGACTTTCCTTCTCAATGAAAAGCGATCTGAGATCCATACCATTGAATCGCGGTTTCGGGTCAATGTGGTGTTGATCCCGAACATTCATCTGGAAACACCACACTATGACATATCCCGCGTGCGCCACGATGAAGCGGCACAGGCCGAATCCGGAGCAAGCTACAAAATGGTGCAAGTACCTGTTGCGGAAGCAGAACCCGCTATTGCTGGACAGGAAGCCAAGCCGCCTCGCCAACAAGCCGTGGTGCAAGGTATTACCCTTGGTCAACCTGCCCCGGTCATGCGACCAGCCAAACGCACGCTTATCACAAAAATTCTCGGGTGGTTTAAGCCCGAGAAAAAGGAAAAAGAAGTTGAACGACCTAAAGTGCCTCAACCCATGCGCGGCCGGGGGCGTGAACGCTTCGAAAGACGCCCAACGCAAAGAGATCGCGCGGAAAGCAAATTTGCATCGAGGGGAATCCAGCCAGAACGGCAGCGCATGCATGAGCGTGGGGAAACCCAGCCGCGACAAAAACAGCGGCAACAACGACCCGAGTCCAGGCCAGAACCTAGCGTGGCCAAAGCCGAAAGACCCGGTTCGCCCCAAGACCTGGGCGAGCATAGAGGCAGGCGCGGCAGGCGGGGGGGTAGGCGCGACCGCGGCGAGCGCAAAGAAGGGCACGCTATGCCGGTAACGCAGGTACCCAAACCGGTGGTAACCTCGCCGCCAACATCAGTGTCCCAACCTGAATATTCGCAAACTGAGAATCCGCCCGTTCAGCAAACCGACGAAATCACCGCCGCGACTGACGTACGGCTAGCCGTTGAAATTCCCTCGTCTGCGCCGAGTCATGGAGTACAGGAAAATGTGGCGATCAGGCAAACTTCAACACCGGCGAAAGTTCTCGCCGAGCTTTCTCGAGCGGGTGAATCGAGTGACCTGGTGCAAATCGAAACCAGCCCTGAGAAAACTCTCATGAGGGCAGATGAGTCGCAGGACTCTGAGTCGCCACTAAGGCCGCCGCGAATTAGACCAGCCCAGATCACCGGCCAGGATGAGCAACTGGAACAGATAGAGACTCGCAAGTAGGGTCACAACTGCTTTGGACGGAGCGTGGATATATCTTTCGTTTCGGCTACCATTCTGTTGCTGCTAGTTCTTGACCCGTTCGGCAATATCCCGGTGTTCACCGCAGCACTGGCCAATACGGAAAGCTCGCGCAGGTTCAGTATAGTTCTGCGCGAATGCGGAATTGCATATGTGGCGCTGCTTTTCTTCATGTTCTTCGGTGTATGGTTCATGCGCCTTCTGCAACTCACCGATGCCTCACTTGGCATTGCCGGTGGCGTAATCTTGTTCCTGATTGCATTACGCATGATATTCCGGCACCCGGAAGGAATTTTTGGAAATGGCATCGGAGGCGAACCTTTTATCGTACCGCTAGCCGTTCCATCAATCGCCGGGCCTTCCGCTCTAGCCACGGTACTGCTGCTGGTTTCAAAGCAACCTTCGCACGTTATTGAGTGGGTCGGGGCGCTCACTCTGGCAATAGTTATTTCTGCGTCGGTCCTGGTATTGGGCGAGCGCATCAGCAAGCTGGTCGGAGAGCGCGGAATAATGGCGTTTCAGCGCTTGATGGGCTTAATACTTACCGCAATCGCAATACAGATGCTCTTGCACGGCGTAGAAACATTCGTGCACCATCTACAAAAATCGCTTTGATCACACCATCCGTTGGATGTGCTCGAGCAGGCCTGCAGCTGCGTTCTCCACCAAATCCAGTACCAATTCAAAGCCCGCGTTTCCGCCATGATAGGGATCAGATATTTCGAGGCCAGGATAATTCGCGCTGTACTGCATGAACAATCCTAGCTTATGTGCGTACCGGGGTGGGCAAAGCTTTTTCAGGACCGCCAGATTCCCTTCGTCCATCGCTAGAACGTAATCGAATTTTTCGAAATCGTCCCGGCTTATTTGCCGGGCGCGTAAACCATTCATTTCGTAACCTCTACTCGCCGCAGCGCGACGAGCGCGATCATCGGGCTCTTGCCCGATGTTGTAGTCGTGGGTGCCCGCTGAAGCCACGGTTAGCTTATCATCCAGCCCCGCGTGCTTGGCAAAGTGTCTAACTACCGCTTCCGCCATCGGTGAACGGCAGATATTGCCCGTGCAAATAAAAAGGACTCTCATTTAACCACCTTGAGTCGCCTGTCCCGCGAAGTTCCGCGATAGGTTGGCTCCTATATCGGCATTGTTCTGTGGCGCGATTTGGTTGATCAGGCTCGATTCACGTTGATAAAATCCTTCGGTGTGGAAGCTGTCCGGTAGCTTCAGCAACTCGTAATCAAGATGATGACAAAATTCGTGCATCAATGTCCTCAAGAAAGTTCGAAACGCCACAATCTTCCTGCGCCGCGCGGTCCGCATCCACACTTCGATTTGCGCCCCATTGCGGCCTTCGGCAACGGTGTAGAGTCCATGCAGTTCGCCCCATTGTCCCTGAGGCCGCGCAGCGTGAACCTTAACACGCACCGCAGCGACATTCAGCGCTGCAGTCAAACGATCTAGTAATTGTTCGCAAACTGATTCCACTTCCTTGGTCTGCTCGCGGTTAAGGCTAATTCTAAGAACCTCAAGCAATGAATCAAAATTTGTTTCAGGCAATTTAATTGTGCCAATCCTGTCGCTCGCGCGATAAACCCGCTGTTGCGCAGGATTAAGGCGATTGTAGTATGCAAAAAACACAAACGTATAGATGCGAATTAAATATATCTGCTATATATCATCGACACTTTGTTGGCTAAATTTCACTATTAATTCGTCTCTGGCTTCATTTTATCACCGCCGGACTTCCCGGGTGCTCACGCGTTGACCACAGTAACAAAACGATGTATTTTAGCCGCACCGCCTTGCTGCCCCCAAACGAAAAACATGGTACTTCGATTACCATGATCCCGCATCGGAGGAATGAAGCCACTTCATGAGAACAGTGCTGGTATTCGTTGGTCTGTATTTCGCGCTCACTTCGATAGCCGAAGCGCTCCCGGAAGCGCCCGCCGGATTTGACGACAAGAGCAATGGCACTGTGAACGACGAGACTCACCAGGCTGACCAGGAGCGGTTTGACGAATTTGAGTCGGTACAAGACGGCCTAGGTCCCCTCTACAATGCGCAGTCCTGTCGCGAATGTCACCAGGATCCAAAGTCAGGTGGTGCAAGTCAGGTTACGGAGTTGCGCGCGGGCCATCTTGGGCCAGACAACCGTTTCCAAAACCCAAGGATACCAATAGCTCGTGGAAAGGAAATCATCACTGGCCGTTCGTTGGTGAATGACCGCGCTATCTGTCCCAACGAAAGTTTTCCGAATACAGAAATCCACGAACGGGTGCCGCAATCGGAAACTATCCGTACAACCCGGATTTCACTTAACCTGCTGGGGGATGGATTTGTCGAGGCGGTCGCCGACGAGACGCTGATTGAATTATCCCGCAAGCAGTGTCGAAGCACCAGCGGAAAAATCTGCGGTCAAGTGCTTCGGGTACCTATCGTGGAAGCTCCTGGACACACAGGCGTGGGGCGTTTCGGTTGGAAAAACCAGCATGCTAGCCTGTTGTCATTTTCTGGTGATGCCTACCTGAACGAGATGGGGATCACAAGCAGGTTATTCCCAGATGAAGTTACCAACCTGTGCAATACGGTGGCCGAACCAAATAGCATTGCGGGGGCTGACGGTATGGACGATGTGGATCATTTTGCCCGTTTCATTCGTGCCACGAAGGCTCCATCGCGTGACACGGTACTGGCACAGTCGCCGAAAACGAAAAGAGGATCGGTGCTATTCGACAAAGTGGGCTGCGCTGCCTGTCACGTGCGAACTCTGCGAGCCGCCCCGGCGGGAACAAAAATCAACGGCGGAACTTATATCATTTCTGATGCCTTGGGGGGAAAAACCTTTCACCCGTTCTCGGATTTTCTGTTGCACGACGTTGGAACGGGCGATGGGATAGTTATGGCAATGGAGGAACACTACGGCCGCAATGCATACAAAATTGCCTGGAAAAACTTTTCACCTGGACACTTGCAGGCAACGAGAAACAAATTGCGGACGGCTCCCTTATGGGGGTTGCGGCTGCGAACTCGGTTAATGCATGATGGCGCGTCGACCACGTTCGCCGACGCGATCCGCCGGCATCGCGGAGAAGCAGGCACGGTGTCCAGTAATTTCCAGCAGCTATCTCCGGCGGATCGCGAAGCGCTGTTTGATTTCTTGAGATCTCTGTAAAGCGCATGAAGTGCCGGCGACTAGACAAAGCTCCGCAAAAGATGGGACCCTGTCTTATCTCCCCTCTTCTTCAGTATTTCTACTTCGACGCTAATTCTTCGGGAACTATTGATATCGTCACGATATTGTTTCGGCGCAATACCCTGAGCTCTGAATTTTTGCCTATTCGCTCCTCACTCAGCAGTTTGTGCAAATCATCGATTCCCGAAGTAGTATTGCCGTCATAGCCGAGGATCACGTCTCCGTCTTGAACCCCGGATTTTTGCGCCGGGCTTCCCGGCTCAACTGCTACCACCCGAACCCCGTTCTCTGAAGAAAGGCCATGGAACCGCACCACCCGCCGCGGGAGTGCGACGTTTTGTCCAATCACACCGACCGAGCCGCGCTTTACTTTGCCATGTTTAAGTAATTGGCTCACCACTACTTTGGCTGTGTTGACCGCGATCGCAAAACAGATACCTTGTGCCGGCAATATGATTGCCGTGTTAATGCCTATGACTTCGCCTCTTGAATTCACCAGCGGTCCGCCTGAATTGCCGGGGTTGAGCGCAGCGTCGGTCTGGATCACGTCGTGAATGAGGCGGCCCGATTGTGCGCGCAGCGAACGGCCCAACGCGCTCACTACACCAGCGGTGACGCTACACTGAAAACCAAGCGGGTTGCCGATGGCGATGGCAAGCTGCCCCACTCGTATTGATCGGGATTCGCCCAAATGTGCGGGTAAGAGATTTGGCGCTGATATCCTAATCACCGCCAAATCCGTGTACGGATCGTCTCCGATCAAATCAGCCTGGAAGCGGCGCCCGTCGGTGAGAGTGACTTCCATTTCCCTTGCGCGCGTGGCCACGTGGCTGTTGGTCAGAATAAAACCATCATGTGTAAAAATGAACCCCGAGCCACTGCCCTGTACTCCTTCCCGCGCGGCATTTCTACCGGCTCCTGCAGCGTTTTTCTTGACGTCGATTTTTACTACCGATGGACCCACTTTATCCACGGCATCAACCACCGCTTGAGAATAGGCATCAAACAGTTCACCATCTTCTGGCGAAAACTCATCAGTGTGATTGCCTTCCGCTTGAGAGCCTTCGTTCAACATTATCTGCAAGATGTCATACATAGGTTTTTCCTAACAGCGCCAATCAGCGCTGTCCCGGGTCGGTTAATTTTGTTTAAATTGGGGGCAAAGCTGGAAAATCAACCCTGAGATGAGAAGCTCCCGAGTAGTGCTTTGCCATTGATGCTGCGAAAACTCAACAAGATTTGGTTCACATCGTGGCGCGCATACCGACTTCGAGCCGAAATCCGTAATATGGCCCATTGTCAGGCTTACCGATCCTTACCGCGAGTTGCAAACTCATGACTACTATTACTTACAGCTTGTCCAGCGGAGCCCCCTCGCTTGCGGTGCCGCTCGCCGGAGAATCCGGCCTGACTTGATCCGGCATGGTAATTTCCTTTCCGCGGCCCTCTACAATCCTGCGTATGACCACATAGAACACCGGCGTCAAAAATATACCGAAAAACGTCACTCCCAACATTCCGCTGAATACTGCGGTGCCCAGCGCTTGGCGCATTTCAGCGCCGGCTCCTACTGAAAACACCAGCGGCAGAACACCGAAGATGAAAGCAAACGAGGTCATCAGGATAGGGCGCAGGCGCAGCTTGCACGCTTCAATCGCGGCGTCGAACCTGTTCAGCCCCCGGTCCTGGTGTTGCTTGGCAAATTCGACAATCAAGATTGCGTTCTTGCATGCGAGCCCCACCAATACCACGAAGCCGATTTGGGTAAAGATATTATTATCGAGCCCCCGCAGCCATACGCCGGTGATGGCAGACAATAAACACATTGGCACAATAAGAATAATGGCGAACGGCAGCGACCAGCTTTCATACAGCGCCGAGAGCGCCAGAAATACGAACAACACGGACAACGGAAAGATAACGATGGCGCTGTTGCCCGCGAGAATCTGCTGGAAGATCAGTTCGGTCCATTCAGTTCCCAGTTCCCTTGGCAATTCCTTCTTCGCAAGGTTATCCATGATTTCGATGGCCTGCCCAGAGCTTAAGCTGGGAGCGATGGTGCCGTTGAGTTCCGCTGCGGGAAACAGATTATAGCGCGTCACCCGGTCCGCTCCTGTAATCTCCTTGATAGTCATCAGTGTGCCCAGCGGCACCATGTCGCCTTTGACATTGCGCGTTTTAAGCAAGCGGATGTCGTCAGCCCTCAAGCGGAACGGCGCATCAGCCTGCACCCTGACTTGATAGGTGCGGCCGAAGAGATTGAAGTCATTGACGTAGAGCGAGCCCAGATAGATCTGCAGCGTGCTAAAGACATCGCTCAAAGGCACCTGCATAGATTTGGCCTTGACACGGTCGACGTCTAAATATAGTTGGGGAGTATTGGCGCGGAAACTGGTGAACACGCCTTGCAGACCGGGTTGATGGTTGGCTGCATCCGCAAGTTTTTGCGCGCCCGCCTGCAATGCTTGCAGGCCCACGCCGCCCCGGTCCTGAATTTGCATCTTGAAGCCACCCAGGGTGCTCACGCCGCGCACCGGCGGCGGCAAAAACACGCCAATGAACGCGTCCTGGATTACGCTTAATTTTTTGCGCAGCACGGCCGCGATCCTTTCGCCGGAAAGATTGGGATCGTGTTCACGCTCGACGAACGGCTTGAGCGGCACAAAGATAGTTCCGGTATTGGAGGTGTTGGCAAAACTCACGACGCTGAAACCCGCAAATTGGACCGTGTTAAGCACACCGGGAGTATCGCGTATTATTGACGACACCCGTTGTACTACAGCGTCGGTGCGCGCAAGCGAAGCCGCTTCGGGAAGTTGAATGTAGGTGATGAGGTAGCCCTGATCTTGGGACGGAATAAAGCCGGTGGGAACCCTGGTAAAACCCAGCCAAGTGGCGCCAAGCAGTCCCGCATAAATAACTAACATAACGGCGCTTATCCGGATAACGCGAGCGACCACGCGAGTGTATCCGTTTCTGCTGTGTTCGAACGCCCAATTGAACGAGCGAAAAAACCAGCCGAGAATGCGGTCCAGAATGCGCGTAAACCAATCCTTCTTTGCGTCATGCGGTTGCAACAGCAGCGCGCACAAGGCCGGGCTCAGCGTGAGCGAATTGAAAGCGGAAATGACAGTGGACACCGCGATGGTCAATGCGAACTGGCGGTAGAACTGGCCGTTCAGCCCGGTGATAAAAGCGGTAGGGACAAACACTGCGGAAAGCACCACCGCGACCGCAATCACCGGCCCCGCTACCTCGTCTATCGCCTTGAATGTTGCGTCCCTAGGCTTAAATCCGAGCGCGATATTGCGCTCCACGTTCTCCACTACCACGATGGCATCATCCACCACGATGCCGATCGCGAGCACGAGGCCGAACAGAGACAAATTATTGAGCGAAAACCCGAACGCCGCCATTGCGGCGAAGGTGCCGATTAGGGAGACCGGCACCGCAAGCAAAGGGATTATGGAAGCGCGCCAGGTCTGCAGAAACACAACCACCACCAGCACCACCAGAAGGATGGCGCCGATCAGAGTCTCGATAACCGCTCGAATGGATTCCTCAACGAAAAGCGTGGTGTCGTACACAACGCGGTAATCGAGGCCCTTGGGAAAGCGCTCTTTGAGTTTTTCCATGGCGGCGCGAACCGCCTTGGAAGTCTCCAGCGCATTGGTGCCAGGCAGCTGCAATATCACTAGCGCGGCAGCGGGTTTGCCACCAAGGTAACTGTTCACGGAATAGTCGCGCGCGGCAAGCTCAATACGTGCAATGTCGCGCAAATATGTGACCTCGCCGTCACTGCCAGACTTGATAATGATGTTGCCGAATTGCTCTTCGGTCCACAGCCGACCCAAAGTATTGACCGTGAGTTGAAGGTCGCGAGCATTCGGCGCCGGCGGCTGGTTGATGACGCCTGCCGCCACTTGCACGTTTTGTTCCCGAATCGCATCGGCGACATCGTTGGCGGTAAGGTTACGTTGCGCAACTTTGCCGGGATCAAGCCATATGCGCATTGAATAGTCGCGCGCGCCGAACACCAGCACGTCCCCCACACCGGTGACGCGCGCCAGGACATCCTTAATCTGCAAATAGGCATAGTTCCCCACATAGAGCTGGTCGTAGGTGTTGTCCGGCGAGAGCAGATGTACCACCATTGTGAGATCCGGCGAGCGCTTCTTGGTGGTGATGCCATTCTGCCGCGCTTCCGCCGGGAGCCTCGGCTCCGCGATCGCTACCCGGTTTTGCACCAGCACCTGCGCCTGGTTGAGATCGCTACCAAGATTGAACGTGAGAGTAAGGTTCATCTGGCCGTCGCTGGTGGACTGCGATGACATGTAGAGCATGTTTTCGACCCCATTTACTTCCTGCTCGATCGGGGTCGCCACCGTTTGGGCCACTGTCAAAGCGTTGGCGCCGGGATAGCTCGCGTTGACCACGATCGTGGGCGGCGCAACATTGGGGAGTTGCGCCACGGGCAGCTTGAACAACGCGATGGTGCCGACAAGCACGAAAAAAATTGAAAGCACCGCGGCGAAAATCGGCCGGTCAATGAAAAAATGCGCGAACTTCACTGACGGGCTCCTGCTTCCTGATTCTTAGGCGTTGTCTTCTCTATATCGTCCTGTCTCTTGCGCGGCGATTTTTCACCACCGAGCGCAGCGGAGTTCGCATCAGGCCCCTTTGCTAAGCTCGCCATCGAGACCTTCTCTGGGTTCACTTTGATCCCTGGGAGCACGCGCTGTAAGCCATTCACAATCACCCAGTCGCCAGGCTTCAATCCTTCCTGGATGACGCGCAAGCCTTCAATAAAGGCTCCTGGTTTCACCGCGCGATATTCCACCATGTTGTCGCTATTCACGACCAGAACGAATTTTTTCTCCTGGTCCGCGCCGATCGCCACGTCTGAAACCAGCAACGCAGGATAAGTCCCGCTTCCATGCACGCGCACGCGCACAAAAAAGCCGGGGCTCAACAGGTCGCCGTCGTTAGAAAAAACGCCGCGCACCCTGACCGTGCCGGTGGTCGGATCGAGACGCGGTTCCACAAAATCAGTGAACCCCTTATGCGGAAAATTCGTCTCGTCCGCCAGCTCTAGCTCCATCGGAATTGGGCCGTAGCGGGCGGTCGCACGCAATCCTTCGCGCGCAAGCCGCCGGTACTTCAATACCGATTGCTCGTCGGCATCAACGTAAACGTAAATAGGATCAACGGAGACGATGGTGGTAAGCAGCGTCGCTTCACCAGAGTTGCCGCCATTTACGAGGTTGCCCAGGGTCTTAAGCGTTCTGCTGCTGCGCCCGTCAATAGGCGCGCGCACCTGGGTGAACTCCACGTTGAGCTTCGCCTCTTGCAGCGCCGCTTCCGCCGAACGCAGCGCCGCCTCCAGCTGGCTCACACTTTTGTTGCGATTATCGTATTCCGCCGCCGATATGAAGTGCGATTTGAAAAGCCCTTCGGCCCGCGCCAAGTCGTTCTTTGCAAGTTCGAGCTGGGCTCGACTGCGGTCGACCTCAGCGGCGGCGCGATCACGCTCTGCAACGAACGGGCGCGGGTCTATGACGTACAGCAGGTCGCCCTTCTTCACCTTCGCGCCGTCCTTGAAATTCACCTGGGAAATGTAGCCGCTCACCCGGGCCCGCACTTCTACCGTTTGCACCGCCTCCAGCCTTCCGGTGTACTCGTCCCATTCCACAACATCTTTTGCTATCGGCTGCGCTACTGTGACAATTGGCGCGGGCGGTACCGGATTTGTCGGCTTCGCGTTGCTGCCGCTGTCGCACCCCGCTAGGATTGCGACAAACCATGCGGCAAGAGTTGCGTGGAACACTGCCCCTGTGTTCGCCTCCGTAAAATTAATCATCTCTCTTCCCTCTAAGCAACGGGTAAGCCCCTCATCAAATGCGTTACAAAAGATACTTTTTTCCGCAAATTATAATTCAGTACAAGCATTCCGCCCCTTCCAGGCACGGCGATCAAGTATGCTCCACCACCCCAAATAGTCTTTGTTTTAGTTCCTTCAGCTGATCGCGAAGCTCGGCGGCACGCTCGAACTCCAAATTCTTAGCGCAGGCAAGCATCTCTTTTTCCAGCTTCTTCACTCCTCTGGTGAGGTCCTTTTCGCTCATCGCCTGATAAACCGCTTCGCTCTGCGCCGCCTTCAGTTGCTGCTGCGCCAGCCGTGGATCATAAATGCCATCTATCATATCCTTGATGCGTTTGCTCACGCCTTTCGGTGTAATCCCACGTTCGAGGTTGTACCGTATCTGCTTTTTACGCCGCCGTTCGGTTTCATCAATAGCGCGGCGCATCGAGCCGGTGATGGTATCCGCGTAGAGTATGGCAGTGCCATTAATGTGTCTGGCTGCGCGTCCTATGGTTTGGATCAGTGAGCGTTCGGAGCGCAGGAATCCTTCTTTGTCCGCATCCAGTATCGCAACCAGAGAGACTTCCGGAATATCCAACCCTTCGCGCAACAAATTTATACCGACCAGCACATCGAATTCCCCCAGCCGCAGATCGCGGATGATCTCCACCCTTTCCACGGTTTCGATATCCGAATGCAGGTAGCGCACTTTGACTCCGTGATCCGCAAAATAATCAGTAAGATCTTCCGCCATGCGTTTGGTGAGGGTGGTGACCAAAACACGCTCCTGTAAAGCCGCACGGGCATTTACCTCGGAAAGCAAGTCGTCCACCTGGGTCGCAGCGGGACGCACTTCTACGCGCGGATCAACGAGCCCGGTCGGGCGCACCAATTGCTCAACCACTTGACCCGAGTGTTCTTGCTCATACTCAGCCGGAGTGGCGGATACGAATACGGTCTGGCGCACGATGCCTTCAAATTCGTCAAAACGCAACGGCCGGTTATCCAGGGCCGAGGGTAACCGGAAACCGTATTCCACCAGTATTTCCTTGCGCGAACGGTCGCCTCGATACATGCCGCCAAGTTGCGGGATGGTGACATGGCTCTCGTCTACGAACATCAAGGCATTTGGCGGCAGATAATCAATCAGCGTGGGTGGCGGCTCTCCTTCTTTCCGCCCTGACAGGTGGCGCGAGTAGTTTTCAATACCTTTGCAGAACCCCAGCTCGTTCAACATTTCCAGGTCGAAACGGGTTCGCTGCTCGATGCGCTGCGCTTCCAGCAGTTTGTTGTGTTTCTGGAAATATTCAATGCGTTCGCGCAATTCCGCCTTGATGGCTTCGATGGCGCGCAACGTGGTGTCACGCGGTGTAACGTAATGGCTGGAAGGATAGATGGTGTAACGCCCCACCCGCTGCAGGATATGGCCGGTCAGCGGGTCGAACACCGATAGGCTCTCTACCTCGTCGTCAAACAACGTCATGCGCACCGCGGTTTCGGAGTTTTCTGCGGGAAATATGTCCAACACGTCTCCATGCACGCGGAATGTGCCGCGCTTGAATTCCAGCTCATTTCGCTCATACTGCATTTCGGCGAGGCGTTTGATTGCGTCGCGCTGCGAAACTTTTTCTTTTTCGCGCAGGTGCAGGATCATTCCATGGTAATCCACCGGGTCGCCGATACCATAAATCGCCGAAACCGTGGCGACGATTACGCTGTCATCGCGCTCCAGCAACGACTTGGTGGCGGAGAGCCGCATTTGCTCGATGTGCTCGTTGATACTGGAATCTTTCTCGATATACAGATCGCGTGAGGGCACGTAGGCTTCCGGCTGATAGTAATCATAGTAGGAAACGAAATATTCGACCGCATTCTCAGGAAAGAACTCGCGAAATTCGGCATAAAGCTGTGCTGCGAGTGTCTTGTTTGGCGCCAGCACAAGCGCAGGGCGGCCGAGCGTAGCTATCACATGCGCCATGGTGTAGGTTTTTCCCGAGCCGGTGACACCAAGCAGTGTTTGGTAAGCGAGCCCGTCCCCTATGCCTGATACCAGTTGTGCAATCGCCTCAGGCTGATCCCCCGAGGGCTCAAACGGCTCATGCAGCTTGTACGGGCTATTGGGGAAAGTGACAATCACGGGTAAAATAGCGCCGGTTATGTACTCAATTGTAAAGCTGGGGTAGAGGACCGCTACGACCTCTACCCCAAGTTATGTCCAGCTTCATTTTGAATAGCGAAGCCGCTTAAAGTTTCAAACGTTTAATATTACCATGCCGCAAATTTCGGCACTGCAACCAGCGATGAGGAAACCACAATTGGAACTTTCGACACGGGTTCAGTTAATCAAGCCCTCCCCCACTCTTGCGGTAACGGCTCGCGCTGCAAAGCTCAAAGCCGAAGGCAAGGACATCATCGGCCTGGGTGCCGGCGAGCCCGACTTTGATACTCCGCAGCACATCAAGGAAGCGGCGATCGCCGCCATTAACAAGGGATTTACCAAGTACACGCCGGTGGGTGGAACGCCCGGCCTAAAAAACGCCGTAATCGCTAAGTTCAAGCGCGAAAATGGTCTGGACTATACCGCCGCGCAAATTCTGGTTTCCTGCGGTGGCAAGCAGAGCTTCTTTAACTTGGTGCTGGCTCACATCAATCCAGGCGACGAGGTCATTATTCCAGCGCCTTACTGGGTTTCGTATCCCGACATTGTGCTGATCGCTGAAGGCAAGCCGGTCATCATCGAAGCGGGCATCGAGCAGGCTTTCAAAATCTCGGCGAAGCAATTGCAAGCGGCAATTACCCCGAAAACCCGCATGCTGGTCATTAACAGCCCGAGCAATCCTACGGGTGCAGTTTACCAACCGGAGGAACTGAGAGCGCTGGGTGAAGTGCTGCGCAAACATCCGCAGGTGTTGATCGCCACCGACGACATTTACGAACATATCCTGCTTAGCGACGGCAAGTTCGTGAACATTTTGAATGCCTGTCCGGACCTTTACCCGCGTACCATGGTATTGAACGGCGTATCGAAGGCATATTCGATGACCGGCTGGCGCATCGGCTATGCCGGCGGACCGGAGGCCATCATCACCGCCATGGAAAACGTGCAATCGCAGAGCACCTCCAACCCAACATCGATTTCACAAGTAGCCGCTGAAACGGCTTTAAATGGCGACCAGTCCTGCATCAAGCCAATGGTCAAAGCGTTCCGCGAGCGGCATGCGTTTGTGGTGGAAAAGCTGAATAGCATGTCCGGAGTGCGATGCCTGCCGAGCGGAGGAGCTTTTTACGCGTTCCCCGACATGCGCAAGGCGATAGCCAAGTTGCACTCCAAGGGTCTGATCAAAAGCGGCAGCGATCTCGTTTTCTGCGAATACCTGCTTGAAAAAGGAGTTGCTGTTGTGCCGGGTTCGGCGTTCGGCGCGGAAGGCTATATCCGGCTCTCCTTTGCCACATCCTTGGAAAACCTGAAAAAGGCGCTGGAGCGTATCCAACAGGCGTTAATTTAAACCGGCCGGGTTGCATTCCAATATGGCTTGTCGCCTTCTTTTTGGCAAATAATTTTTCAGTCATTTCTCCAGCTTCGAACCGCATCGAGGTTCCCGATACACTGCTCCACCACGGCGACCGGAATGCCCGGGATATCAGCGATCACTTAAACCATTTCATTTGCCTGCAGCTTGTTTTGCATACCGATTCGGTTGACCGTGGCCCTCCCAAAAAGTTAACATGAATTGTTTTACAAACGTAAACAAATTCCCCGATAGCTCAGTTGGTAGAGCGACGGACTGTTAATCCGCAGGTCGTAGGTTCGAGCCCTACTCGGGGAGCCATCTTGAAGCAAAAGCAGGCGCTTTATCTATTAAGAGTCATCCATTTCGATCCGCAGCACCACGTGGGCGCGTGCAACTCTACTCCCCATTAGCTCGACCCTAAGAGCCCTGCGTGGATTTCCTCTTCATTCTTGCAGTCGGGCTCGTCGCCGGCACGCTCAGTGGCATCGTTGGCTTCGGTTCCACGATCATGCTCATGCCGGTGCTGGTCATTGATTTTGGTCCACGGCAAGCAGTCCCGATCATGGCCATTGCGGCCATCATGGTCAACTTCTCGCGTATCGTCGCGTGGTGGCGTGAAGTTGATTGGCGCGCCTGTGCAGCCTATTCGATCACCGGCATTCCCGGCGCTGCGCTGGGGGCGGGAACGCTGCTCGTATTACCGCCGCGAATTATCGAAGCCACACTCGGCATTTTTTTCATCGCAATGATTCCAGCGCGGCGCTGGCTGGCCTCGCACAAGCTAAACATCGGAGTATGGCATCTTGCCGTCGTGGGTTTGGTGATTGGCTACATAACGGGAATTGTGGCTACGACCGGTCCGATCTCGGTCCCGATTTTCCTGACTTATGGTCTGGTCAAAGGCGCGTTTCTCGCTACGGAAGCTGCTAGTTCTCTTGCCGTTTACGTGAGCAAAGCGGTCGTATTCCGCACGTTTGGCGCCTTGCCGACGGACATTATCGTCAAAGGCCTTATCACCGGCTCGACGTTGATGGCAGGCACATTCGTTGCCAAGCGATTTGTGCTTAAGCTTGAGCCTCAACAATTCCGTTTGCTAATGGAAGGATTGATGCTCGTTTCAGGCGCGACTATGCTGTGGGCCGCGGCGAGTTGAACGACAAGCTATCTCAAAAAATAAACCGTCGGTAGCCACCCGACGTGGCCGCCCCAACGAGCGGACTGCACGCAGGTCACTCAATTCAGATCGTCATCTTTCCAGTATTTGGTCCCTTGCACTGTCGCCTGAAGGGCCAGCCCGCTTTGGGTTAACTGGTAAATGGTGATATCACTAATTACGACTTGCCCCCCTCCTCCATAGCCCTGCTGGCTGGATTTGGCCGCCGCCTCGGCTTCAGCCCCGAATTCCCAGCCCTTGTTGACGAACTGCTCCATGACCGACCGTTTATTAAAAATGAATACCGCGCGGAAATCCGTAAGTCCCAGTCCGAGGCCGACACCAAGCTCTCCCATTTTCATGAACGTATTCTTGCCCGTTCGATTATCTTTCGCGACCCCATACCCGCTGCCACCGCTGACAAAAAAGAGGTAAACGTTCCAGTTGCTGAAAACCGCGTAGCCGGGCGCAGATGCAATTTCCGTTCTTGCCTGCGGGTGCTCTTTATATAGTTCCGACAGAACTTTCTCTCTCATGTCGAGAATAGCCTGCCGTTTTGTTACCGGAGTGTTGCCACCGGTGGTGGAACAACTGTTCAACAGCAAGCTTATTGCCACCAAGCATAAGCTGATTTTCATTCGTTGCATATTCATCCTCCAGGTTGCCTAGTTATATCCGAAGTAGCTGGCTATTACCACCGCGACAATCAGGGACTCTGCAGGCAAGAACCCGCAAACTCTTACCACTCACCTGCGCCCCAGGTTCAGTTTCACGTTGAGGCTATCGAATCTTCCTGAAGTAGTCAATGCGCTATGTCCCATTCCGAGCTGCGCCAAGAGCTGCCAAATGCCTCTAAATAGTGCTGCGCGATGAAACGACACGAATAACAGGAGGTGAAATTTTCAAGGGTCTGTGCGAATTCCACGCCATGGTGATCCGCATTTAGCCCCCGCACGTTCAATCCGCAGGGACCTATCATATTCCAAATTTAAGCGTGCTGAGGACATTGCCGGAGCCCGTGACAAATTTCACATTCTTCTTTCCTCTGACGCCGTTTATCCTCACAGAATAGCCTTTTATCAGATTGAGCTTGTGCCTTCGTTTGACGGTTGCGATAATTCAGACGTGAAAAAAAGAAAGCGTTAATTGTGCCCATTTTGGACAGTCATTGAATTCGGAGAAGGGGAAGGAAAATGAAATCTCAAGACTCAGGTTGGCAATCAGCAAAGATTGCTGCGCTCGTGTTACTGGGTTGCCTCGCCGCATTTTCGGCGAGCGCTGGGGCAGCCAGTTTGAACCTGGATAACGTACCGCTGTACATCAACTCAAACGTCCAGCCCATCGTGATGCTGGACATTACCAAGGACCACGCGCTGTATAAAAAGGCATACAACGACTACACCGATCTTGACGCCAATGGCGTGGTTGATTCGTACGAGACCACGTACTGGCACCAGAACGACTATTACGGTTATTTCGATCCCGTCAAGTGCTATGACTATGACACCGTGAATAACGTATTTTTTCCGGTCGCCATTTCCCCAGGGAGCAACAAGTACTGCAATACGATTACTTCCAGTGGCCATGGCACCTGGAGCGGTAACTTTTTGAACTGGGCCACCATGACGCGCATGGACCTGGTGCGCAAGCTCCTTTACGGTGGCAAACGCTCAACTGATTTGTCTACGGCACCCTATACAACAATCCTCGAGCGGGCTCTTTTACCACCGGACGGGCATTCTTTCAGCAAGTTTTACGCCGGTTCCGACATCGCTTGGCTTACTCCTTATAACCCAACGATCACTCCGAATAGTGGATCGATAAAGGGTTCAGCAGCACCAACCGGCTCCAGCCCTCCTTATTCATACGGCAGTACGGTGTCTTTCAAGGTGGGCAGTAGCGCGACACTCCTCACGTCGGGTACCAACAATTTCCAGAATCGTTTCGTATATTATTTCCGCCAGTCACAGATATCAGTATGCAGAGGCGACCAGGTCAAGGTCGCAATAGACGCCACCCATTACATGGTGGGCGTGGTCTGGGACACAGACCAGGGCGATTGCAGTACCGCCTCGACCTCAGGCAATGGTGGATTTACGCTTGCAGTTGATCATCCGACAGGCCTGGTCGGGGCCGCCTCGAGCTCGTCTGCGTCTGCCTGGACCGTCACCGATCTCACAAATACTGGGATCTCTCTCTGCAATGTAACGCTTTCGAGTGGTGGAACTTTTTCCGAGACCGATAACGATCCACCATCGCTTCGAGTGGCAAAAGGAAATTTCGCATTATGGGCCCACAACGACTGGAAGTTGTGCCATTGGAATCCCGGAGCCGGCCCCAACCAGCTTGGCGTTCTTTCCGGCGGCGGTAATGGCAATTTCGCAAGCGTGACTCTGGGTAACAACCCTCTTGCTAGCGCTCTGACCCAGACGAGCAACTCGGGCAGCAGCGGGCCACCAAATACCTTTGTCCCCGCCAGCCTGGCGTGGGCGTCTGCTACCAGCCCGCTCAAGTCAGTTCAAGGACTGGCGATACCGGGGTCTGCGAATTACGAATTTACCATGCGGGTCAAGGCCTGTGTGTCCAATGCGCTCATCGGAACTGAACAATGCAAATTATACGGAAACGGAACCAGCTTGAAGCCCACCGGGCTGATGCAGGTCTATGGAGACCCCGGAGTCGATTCGATGTATTTCGGCCTGTTCACCGGAAGCTATGCGAAAAACAAGTCGGGTGGGGTGCTGCGCAAGAACGCCGGCACTTTTACCAATGAGGTTGACGCGAACACCGGCGTGTTTCTCCGCCCTGCTTCGGGCAGCATTGTAGATAACCTCGACCGGTTCCGGTTGTACGGTTATTCTTGGTACGGCAATATTAATAACCCTGGTGACCCTACTGACACTACAGGAAACTATGCTGACAACGGCACCACTACTGAAAGCTGCCCTACTATCAACCCCGATACTGGCACGGGCCCGCCGGGATCATACGCAAACCGTGCGGATTTCTCTGAAGGCCGTTGCACCTCCTGGGGCAATCCGATTTCGGAAATGTATCTCGAGTCGCTGCGCTACCTGGCACATAAAAGCCCGGACCCCCGATTTACCTATAGCGGCACCACCCCGGACAGCATCCTGGGACTCTCGCAACCGAGCTGGAACGATCCACTGACCAGCAATACCTACTGCGCGCCGCTGAATGCCGTGGTGATCAATGGTGCGACGCAATCCTTTGACAGCGATCAACTGGACAAAATAACCGACCTCAATACTGCGCAAACCGCCGCGCAGTGGACCAATTTAATTGGCGACAGCCAGCATGAGAATATCAATGGCGGAAAGTGGATAGTCGGCAATAGTGATACCCTCAGCAACAATATCTGTTCGTCAAAGACGGTGAACCTCTTTGGCAATGTTTCGGGAATCTGTCCCGAGCAGCCCCGCTATCAGGGTTCTTACAATATAGCGGGTGTCGCCTATGCGGCTCATACGAACAAAATACGCACTGATTTGGCAGTGCCTTCAACCGACACCAATTCGCTCAAAGTCACGACCTCAACTTTTTCGCTTTCGCCCAATGTTCCAGCGATCACCATTCCCGTGGGCGCGAAGAAGGTTACGATCATGCCCGCAGGAATGTTTGAAGACAAGATCGTCACTTTCGGCCCTGGCGAAATTGTGGACTTTAAAATGATCAAAGTCGGATCGAACGCGACCGGCCCCTTCGGCACATACCTTGTTCAATGGGACGAGAATGGAGCAGGAGCAGACTACGAGCTGGACATATCTGGAATTATCAGCTACCAGGTCAATAACGCCACAAGTCAGATCACGGTCTCAACAAAAGTGGCGGGCAGAGGTGGAAACGGCTGCGACGGGTTTGGTTATGTGATCACCGGAACAACCGAAGATGGTGCCCATTTCTATTCCGGGATACAAGATAGTAATTCTGCTAACTGGTCCATAAACGGCGGCAACGGTTGCCGTAATGCCGCGACAGCCACGACCACGAACCCTGGCTTCTATTATCAGTACACCTCGCCCAGCGGGACAGTCACTACCGAATGTAAAGCATGCATTATCGACAGTAACCCTCAGGTTCCATCGATGAGCCATACTTTTAACGTGGTAGGTGGCGGCGGAACGCTGCAAGATCCGCTCTGGTATGTGGCGAAATACGGCGGTTTTCACGACCTCAATGGCAACGGTATTCCGGACCAGACGGCTGAATGGGACAGCGTGATTAACAACACCGGCTTGGATGGCAGCGACGGACTCCCGGACAATTACTTCCCGGTGACCAATCCCAACCGGCTGCAAATAGCGCTCGACCGGGCTTTTACACAGATACTGGGTGTGTCATCATCGACTTCAGTTGCGACCAACTCGACCTCGCTTAACACCGGAACGCGGATTTTCCAGGCGCGTTTCAACAGCGCAGACTGGAGCGGGCAGTTGTTATCCTACCCAATTGACTTGAACGGGAACATTTCATCCGCCAAGGACTGGGATTCAGGCCAGCAAATCAACGGGCAAACCCCGGCCAGCCGCGTGATCTTGAGCTATAACCCGACTTCAGGCGTTGCGCATAATAATTCGGGCATTCCCTTTGAGTGGGCCAATGTGGGCGCGATCCCAACACTTGCCGCCTACCTCAACCAGAACGCTGGTGGGGTAGTGGACGCGTTGGGCAGCTCGCGGCTCGCTTATCTAAGGGGCGATGCAAGCCTCGAAGGGACTTCTGCCAATAAATTCAGAAGGCGTCCGGCAAGCAAGTTGGGGGATATCATCAATTCCAATCCGCAATACGTGGGCGCGCCCAGCAGCAGCAATTACGCCAATTATGCCGATCCGACCTATGGCACCTTTGCCAGCAACTACGCCCTCCGCACCCCGGTGGTGTACATGGGCGCCAATGATGGCTTGCTGCATGGATTTAATGCCCTCCAGAGCACGGCCTCCGGTGGCGGCAAGGAAGTGCTGGGTTATGTCCCAAGCCGCATCTATTCTGACTTGCCCAAGTACATGTCCCAGAACTATGTGCACCGCTATTATGTGGATGGCACCGCCAATGTCCAAGACGTCTGTACGGCAAATACCGCCTTACCCGCTGGCACCAATTTCTGCCCGGCAGCATCCAACTGGAAGAGCGTGCTGGTGGGCGATTTACGGGCGGGTGGCCAAGGTGTCTTTGCCTTGGATGTAACCGATCCCAGCCAGTTTACTGAAGCCAACGCGAATAAGCTTGCGCTGTGGGAATTCACCGATTCCGATGATGCCGATCTGGGCTTTGTCTACGACCAGCCGCAGATAGGGAAGATGGCCAACGGCAAGTGGGCGGTCGTGTTTGGTAACGGCTACGACAACACGTATTCTTGCACAATCCGGCCCTGTCCCAACATGGGGGGCGCTGAAGGACCGCTGGATAACCACGCGAGCGCGACCGGGCATGGCGTGCTGTATATCCTGTTTATCCAGGATGGCGCCACCAGCAGTTCCTGGGTCGCCGGCACTAATTTCATCAAGCTTGATACCAAGGTCGGAACATCAGGCAGCCCCAACGGACTAGCGCAACCGGTGTTGGTAGATACCAACGGCGATGGTGTCGTGGACTACATCTATGTTGGAGATCTCCAGGGGAATATGTGGAAATTCGATGTCACGAATTCGAATCCCACCAACTGGGCTTCGGCATTTAACACCGGCTCGAATCCACAGCCGTTTTTCACCGCAACGGATGCCTCCAACAATCCGCAGCCGATCACTTCAGCGCCGGTCGTTTACCCCAATCCGCAGGGAGGCCGCATGGTGTTGTTTGGCACAGGCTTGTATCTCCAGGCAATCGACCAGTCCAATTTAAGCCAGCAAACCCTCTATGGCATCTGGGATAATGGATCGCAAGTGAGCGGGCGCAGCAAACTGGTTGCGCAAACTGTGCTTGCTAATGCCACGACCTCTGCGGGAAATTTCCGAGTCACCAGCCA
>DASPRE010000122.1:0-5224 GCA_035624615.1 Burkholderiales bacterium
GCCCCGTTGTCACCGTGAAAGTATTCGTAGAACAAGACTAGATCGCGCCAGTGCGGGTCTTCCTGAAATTTTTTGGATCCCCCGTACACCGGCCGTTTGCCATTTTTGTCACGCAGGAAGATATTGGCCAGCCGGCGCGAAATCTCCTCGGCGATTTGGTACAGGTTCATCTTACGGCCCGAACCAGTCGGACATTCGATTGTAAAGTCATTCCCATAGTACATGTAATATTGCATCAGGGCGCGAAGGATAAGGGCGTTGACTGGCATCCAGATGGGCCCGCGCCAGTTCGAATTGCCCCCGAACATTCCGGTGTCTGACTCCGCAGGCAAATACGACACGCTATACTCCTGATCTCCCACCCGGAATGTAAAGGGATGCTCGGCGTGGTGGCGCGAAAGGGAACGGATGCCGTAAGGGCTCAGGAATTCGTTTTCATCAAGCATTCTCGCCAGCACCCGGCGAAGTTTGCCTTCATCTAAAATGGCGCCCAGCCTCCGCCCAGCGTACCCGCGCTTGCCAGGATCGTGAATGAACGCCCTTAGTTCCGGTCGAGCCTCCAGAAATTTAAGCAGGCGTTGAAATATGTCTGGGAATTTCTCCCCGAGCTTTCCTTCGAAGACGGTGGCAGCGCATAGGGGAAGCAAGCCGACCATGGATCTGATTTTGAGCCGCTGAGACTGTCCGCCAGGCAGCTTGAGCACATCGTAGAAAAAGCCGTCTTCCTCATCCCACATTCCGACATCATCGCCTGCATGCAGCATCGCTGACCCGACCCACAAAAAATGCTGACTAAACTTCAGCGCCATCTCCGCATAGGCGGGCCGCTCGACCGCCAGTTCGCCGGCCAGCTCAAGCATGTTCTGGCAAAAGAGCGCCATCCACGCAGTACCGTCTGCCTGCTCTAGATATCCGCCAGTCGGCAGCGGCGCGCTGCGGTCAAAGACGCCGATATTGTCCATGCCCAGGAAACCGCCCTCAAAGGCGTTGTTGCCTGCGCGATCCTTGCGGTTCACCCACCAGGTAAAATTCATCAGCAGCTTGCTGAAGATGCGCTCAAGCCAGTCGAGATCGCCTGCGCCGCGCTTGATTCTTTCGAGACGGAAGGTGAACGCAGTAGACCAGGCATGCACCGGCGGATTGACATCACCAAAGTTCCACTCGTACGCGGGGATCTGGCCGCTGGGGTGCAGGTACTGCTCTCCAACCATCAGATCCAATTGCTCCTTGCCAAAATCCGGATCAACGAGGGTCAGGGCTAAAACGTGAAATGCGAGGTCCCAGGCCGCATACCAAGGATATTCCCACTTGTCAGGCATTGAGATAACTTCGGCGTTGTACATGTGATGCCAATGATCGTTGCGCGGAGCCGTACGCTTTCTGGGCTTGAACGGGTCGGCGCCATGTTCTTCTAGCCACTTGTCAACATCGTAGTAATAGAACTGTTTACTCCACATCATTCCTGCCACCGCCTGGCGCATCACGCGCGACTCATCCGCATTGAGCGACGACGGGATGACTTCTCTGTAGAAGTCGTCTGCCTCGCGTTGCCGATCTGCAAAAATTGAATCGAACACCTTGCCAAAGGGTGTGAACGAACCACCTGGCGCTGTATCGCAAAGCCTGAGGCGAATGACCTTTGTCTCGCCTTTTTTGATGGTAAGCGGATAATGGGCTGCGACCTTAGTGCCGGTTAGGGCGGGATTGACTGCCTCTTTTTTCCCACCCACAAGAAAATTGTTGATGCCGTCTTTGACATAAGGACTCGGGTTGGGCCGGTTCCAAAGTCGCTGGTTATTGGTTTCGTTTTCAGTGAAAAGCGGCTCGGCTTCTCCTTCGCAATAGAGCCAACGCCTGCCGAGGCGTGGGCCCGAGGCTGAAATAACGCTCAAATCCTTTGATCGGGTGTCCTGTCTAAGTACTGGTCGCTCGACGCCCTTTGTCCAGGACCAGACGTTGCGATACCAAAGAGTGGGAAGCAGATGCAGGGTCGCTGTCTCAGGTCCGCGATTGCTCACGGTGATCTTGATTAGAATATCTTCGGGGGAGCCCTTGGCGTACTCGACAAACACATCGAAATAACGATCCTCGTTGAATACGCCGGTGTCGAGCAGCTCGTATTCAGGCTCAGTGCGGGAACGCTTTTTGTTGGTTGCGACGAGATCGTCATATGGATAGGCCGCCTGCGGATACTTGTAGAGATATTTCATGTAGGAGTGCGTCGGGGTCGAGTCGAGGTAAAAGTAATATTCCTTGACGTCCTCGCCGTGGTTTCCCTCGCTGTTGGTCAGCCCGAACAGCCTCTCCTTGATGATCGGATCCTTTCCGTTCCACAGAGCCAGAGCGAAGCAGAGCAACTGACGGTCGTCAGAGATGCCGCCCAGACCATCTTCGCCCCACCGGTAGGCGCGGGAGCGAGCCTGATCGTGGTTGAAGTAATTCCATGCATCGCCCGACTCGCTGTAGTCCTCGCGCACCGTGCCCCATTGCCGCTCGCTCAAATAGGGGCCCCATTTCTTCCACGGCGCCTTGCCGGAGCGCGCCTCCTCTAGTCGTTTCTCTTCTTCAGTCATAGCATGTCTTCATTGCCGCTTGCGACTCGCGATTAGCTAACGCTCATTGAAGATAACGGTACTTCATCCGGCGCGATTTTTCCGCTTAAATCCTAGTTTGAATTATTACTGGGCGAATTGACTTAAATCAAACGTCGCGGTTTTCCCGATTTGGAACTTACACGAGGTCAGGTTCACTTTGCAATCGTCATCAGCGCCACGATAACGGGTCCCCAAGCGGTAAGCAAAATGTTCCCGATGGCGTAGGGCACCGTGTAACCCAAGGCGGGAACACTGCTCCGAGAAGCGTCCTGGACGGCGCGAAGGGCGGCCGTAATTGTCCCCGCTCCAGCGCAGGCACCGAGGACGATAAGAGGGTTCATTTTCAGGACGTAGCGGCCAAAGAGGATCCCAACCGTGTGAGGCAGCAGCGCCGACACGAAGCCCACTACGACCAAGCTGATGCCCGTTTTCTGGAGCCCCGATACAAAGCTGGGGCCCGCATTCAGGCCGACCACGCCGATGAAAGTGCACAGTCCGACGATGTCGAAGATCCAGATCGCCGCCTCGGGGATGCGGCCGAAGAACGGATACACCGATCGGAGCCAGCCGAACACCAGCCCCATGATCAGAGCGCCCCCGCTGGCGGTGAGGGTCAGCGGGATACCTGCGACGGTGACCGAGAGCAGGCCAATGAAACCTCCGAGCACGATCCCGGATC
Source organism: Burkholderiales bacterium (assembly GCA_035624615.1). GTDB lineage: Bacteria > Pseudomonadota > Gammaproteobacteria > Burkholderiales > JAHFRG01 > JAHFRG01. Next base: position 3,274 of record DASPRE010000122.1, read on the forward strand.
CCACGAAAACCATGTTCGTCGCCGTGGTCTGGCGGTCGGGATACCCCAATTCCTTCACCGCCCGCTCGACCTCCGGCTTGGTGCCGATCAGGCGCAGCACATCGCCCCTGTCGATTCGCGTGCCGGCGGCAATGGGAATCTCTTGCCCGGCCCGCGTGAGCGTTCGCAGGAACACCCCACGGGTGAATTCGAGTCGTGCCATCTCCGCCAGCGTCTTTCCGACCAGGGACCGGTGCGTGACCACCAAATCCAGCGATTCGACCGGGATGTCGAGCAGGGGCTTGTCGTCCACTTCGGGGCCGACCCTGGCCCCGCGCGCCACATGTACCTCCTGCCGGGCGAGGACCGCGACCACGTCGTTCGGGTGAATGACCGAGGTGGGCGCGGCCTCGATGATCTCGCCGTGGTGACGGATTCGCGCGATGAAGACCCGGACGTCCTTGGGCAGCGCCTCGAGTTCAGCCACGGTCTTGTTTACCAAATCCGGGTTCGTCACCCGATACGCACGGATATCGAAGAATTTGGCCGCCGAGACTTCTCCGAGCCCCAACTCGGCACTGCCCGCAATTTCAGCCTGTGTCCGTGTACCTTCCTCGCGCAAGTTGACCCCCATCAGCTTGGGACCGATTGTCGGAATGAACCAGACGAGACTGGCGGTCCCGATAAGGTAGGTCACGGCGTAGGCGACCGGAATGTTGTTCAGCAGCGCAGTCTTCTCCGCATCCGGAATCGCCAGGCGGTGGATCGCTTCACCAGCGGTTCCGATCACCGTGGACTCCGAGAACGCCCCCGCCAGGAGACCCGCGGCCGTACCAACGTCGTATCCGAGAAGCTTCGCGAACCCAAACGCCGTGAGCAGACATGTTACGCACAGGACAACAGTTAGCGCCATCTGGGGAACAGCGTCACGCTTGAGCCCGCGAAAGAATTGCGGTCCGACCTTATACCCGGTCGTGAAGAGGAAGAGATCGAAGAAGATCGTCTTCACGATAGACGGGACCTTGATGTCGAGCTGCCCGATCAGAACCCCGGCTAGCAGCGTGCCGACCACTATGCCGAGGCTGAAGCTCCCCAACTTGACGCGGCCGATCGCAAAGCCAATCGCGAGCGTGAGGAAAACCGCCAGCTCGGGATTGTTCCGCAATGCGTGTACGAAAAAGTCCATCTTCCCCTCCCCTTGTGAATGCCCCGCCCGTTATTGCGGCAGAGTCATGGCGAAATATCCAAACACCTTAGCACAACCCCGAGATCGCCTTGGTCGCTGGAAAACCAATCCAAGGCACGGAGCTGCCACTTTCCTTCGCAGCCTCGCGCACCGTCAAGCGCAAATAATGTTGGGGGAAATTCAATTTCCGAAAACCCGCTTTTTTCGAACAATGGCAATCGAACCGCCCAATTATTTTGAATTTGTGTGGTTACGGATTTCGGGCCTTTATTTTAACTTATTTTTATTCCTTGAGCGTTTTCGCGTTCCTTTCTTTTCGATGAGCCATGCCTCGTAGTACCTGCGTATTAGCGCGATCGCTTCATCGGCATTTGCCACGCAGTGCGGAATAGTCATGTCCTCGACGTTCGCCAAAGGAGGGTCGGTGGAGAGCATGGAGCTACGCGCCCAGTCGACAAGGCCCGGCCACATCTTTCCCACCAGAATAAGAGGCGTGTTCTCAACGTGCCGCACTTGGAGCAGTTGCCAGATCATCATCATTTCCAGAACCGTGCCGATGCCGCCCGGCGCGACAATGAAAGCGTCAGAACTGAGCACGAACTGGTGCAGGCGCGTAAAAAAAGTGCGATGCTCGAACGCCTCGGTGACAAACGCGTTGACGTCCTGTTCAAAGGGCAAATTGATTCGAATCCCGACGGATTGGGCGCGTTCCGGCGACGCGGCAGCTCCTTCGTTGGCGGCCCGCATCAATCCCGGTCCGCCGCCCGTGATAATGTCGCAGCCCAT
>DASPRE010000024.1:0-28847 GCA_035624615.1 Burkholderiales bacterium
TTTTTTTCTTTTTCTTCCCTGCCGGTTTGGTACTGTACTGGCTGATAAACAATATTCTCTCTATTGCCCAGCAGTGGCAAATAACGCGGTCCATCGAGCGGGCAAAGCCGGCTCATGGCAAACGTTGACATTATAGCGGCCGTCGCTACTGCCCCCGGGCGTGCTGCCATCGGCGTGGTGCGGATTGCCGGTGCTGATTTGAGAGCGCTGGCACAATCGCTGCTGGGCAAGGTCCCCGCGGCCAGACATGCTGTGCTGTGCGATTTCCTGGATGAAAATAAAGAAACCATTGACCGCGGTATTGCGCTTTATTTCCCTGCGCCGCATTCCTATACCGGAGAGGATGTGCTGGAACTGCAGGGTCATGGCGGAGCCGCGGTATTGCAATTGCTTCTGCGCCGATGCCTCGCCTTGGGGGCGCGTCCGGCTGAGCCGGGGGAATTTACGAAGCGCGCGTTTCTCAACGATAAGCTGGATCTGGCGCAGGCGGAGAGCGTCGCCGATTTAATAGAGGCTACGACCGGAGAGGCAGCAAAGAGCGCATTGCGCTCGCTTCAAGGCGCGTTTTCGACCGAAGTGAATGCGCTCAGCAAATCACTGATCGAATTACGCACACTGGTTGAAGCCACACTGGATTTTCCTGAAGAAGACGTTGACAACCTCGAGCACGCGAACGTCCTCGAAAGACTAGTGACAATACAGGTGCAACTCAAAAAAGTGGTACGCGCCGCACAACAAGGCAACATTCTGCGCGAAGGAATCACCGTGGTTCTCGCCGGTCGCCCCAATGTAGGCAAATCAAGTCTGCTTAACCGGCTTGCTGGAGAAGATGTAGCGATTGTTACCAGCGTTCCTGGCACTACGCGCGATGCCATACGGCAGGCGATCGAAGTCGAAGGCGTTCCGCTGCACGTGGTCGACACTGCAGGCTTGCGGGAAACCAAGGACGAGGTTGAAAAGATCGGGATTGCGCGTACCTGGTCGAGTATAGAAAAGGCCGATGCGATATTGCTGATAATAGACAGCAGCCACAATGAGGCGAACGAAGACAGAAAAATTCTTGAACGTCTGCCAAGCAAGTTGCCGCGTATCTGCGTCTATAACAAGATTGACCTTCTCCCACGCCAGCCGGGGATCGAGGCCGTGGATGGCGAGATCCGCGTTTATCTTTCGGCCAAAACAGGATCCGGTGTAGACCTGCTGCGCTCTCAATTGCTGAAGACAGTCGGCTGGCAGCCCACCGCAGAAGGACTGTACATGGCGCGCGAGCGGCATGTGAGGGCATTGGAGGAAGCCGGCCAACATTTGTCCGCAGCAATGGAGATTCGGGGCCAAATCGAGTTATTCGCCGAAGAACTGAAGCTTGCGCAGAACGCGCTATCCAGCATTACGGGCGAATTTACCAGCGATGACTTGCTCGGTGAGATTTTCTCCCGCTTCTGCATAGGAAAATAATTCTTGGCTTCGAGCTGTCCAGTCACGTCCTATAGTTCAGACTAAATCCCTGCTGTTTCGTTTGATCTTTGTGGAGCACCCAGTAAGGCGCGATGAATACTGGAATCTGCACAACTATATGCAGAGCGTTTCCCAGCGATTACATGGATGACGGGGAACATCATGTATTTGGGCGAAGCCGCGTTTCCTGCGTTATGCGTTAGGATGAGCCAAAAAAATCTCTCCTATTCAATTGCCCAATACTGTCCAACTTGTGCTGCTGGGTTATACTCGCTTGCTGGACGAAATTTTGTGTGGATCCCCGGCACTAGGCTAGAGTGAATCATGGCTGTCTGGACTTGGCTCATACCTGCGTTGTCCTTTGCGCTGCTTGTGGGTGCGATGGTAGCGGGCGTGGGCACATTGCTTGCCGTGCTCTGTGGCGCAGCTCTCATCGGAGCGGTCATTGCAGCGGTCCACCACGCCGAAGTCGTAGCGCATCGTGTGGGCGAACCCTTCGGGACACTGGTTCTTGCGGTGGCTGTGACCGTAATTGAAGCCTCGCTCATTCTGTCGATGATGTTCGCGGGCGGCGCTGATATGGCCGTCCTGCCGCGCGACACAATCTACGCGGCAGTGATGATCATCTGCAACGGCGTCGTGGGCCTATGCTTGCTTGTCGGAGGTCTTGTGCACCGTGAGCAATCCTTCCGCGTCGAAGGAGCCGGCGCGGGGCTGGCTGCACTGATCGTGATGTCGGCGCTCACGCTCGTGCTGCCGGTCTTCACGACGACCACGCCGGGCGGCACTTACAGCGGCCTGCAACTCGCGTTCTTGGCGGTGACTTCGGCCGCGCTATGGGCGATCTTTGTCTTCATTCAGACGGTACGCCATCGAGACTATTTCATTCCTGTTAGGGACGCGACCAACTTGGAGGTGCACGCTAAGCCGCCGACGAACCGCGAGGCATGGGCGAGCTTCGCATTACTCCTCGTCTCACTGGTGGTGGTCGTAGGTCTGGCCAAGATGCTCTCGCCCACGATCGAGCACGCAGTTGCCGTGGCTGGTGCACCCAGGGCTGTAGTTGGAATCGTGATCGCAATGCTCGTCCTGTTGCCGGAAACTTGGGCTGCCGCGCGTGCGGCAAGCGCGAATCGCCTTCAAACCAGCATGAATCTTGCGATTGGCTCCGCCCTCGCGTGCATTGGCCTTACGATTCCGGTGGTGGTGCTGGCGGCGTTCGTTTTCGCCTTGCCACTGGTTCTTGGCCTAGAGCCCAAAGATCTCGCAATGCTCGTGCTTACCTTTCTGGTAAGTAGCGTGACCCTCGGTACCGGTCGCACTCACATGATGCAGGGGGCCGTGCACATGGTGATCTTTGCCGCCTTCTTGTTCCTCGCATTCGTGCCTTAGTTAGGCGTTGCAGTAAACCACCTGCTCTGCCGTTGAGACTCGAATAGATTCTCCCGTTGAAATGTAATGGCGCGTGTCCAAGAATGTGTCCACCGCGAGCATTCGGCAACCCATGGCCTGCATGACGAGGGAATTAGGTGAGTTCGCTAGGTTCTGCATCGGATTCCACGGTCCAAGCTGCAAGGTGGTAGCCCGGTGAAGAATGCCGAAGAACCTACACCGCTAAGCCCGTCCCTGGTGACTGGAATCCCGCTTCTCCGCCAAAAATGGCAAAGCCCACAAGGAAACTAAGAATCGAAATAAAGATGCTCGCGAAAAACGCTGTCCAGAATCCTGATACTTTGAAGCCACGAACAATTGATGAGACGAGCAATACCATGAAAGCGTTTAATATCAGGATAAAGAATCCAAAGGTAATCAGCGTTAACGGCAATGTAAGCAGTATGAGCACCGGACGAATAATTGCGTTGACGAATCCCAGCAGCAACGCAGATACAATTAACGATGATTTACTTTCAAACGTTATGCCGTGGAAGACATGGCTTGCTACCCAGAGTGAAAGCGCGATGATTCCCCAATGCAACAGAAATGGTATTAGGTTTTCTAGCATGCAAGTTTCTCGATTTGCAACAAACTTTGGGCATGAATTTAAGCCAACAGGAAAGCCGATCGATTCAGGCGGCGCGATTCGGAAACTGCTAAACTGATCGCCGCTATGGCAAACACCTGATGGGCCGCTAGTCTAAGCCTCCCGTTCCAAAATGTTCTATTCCATTCCGCCGATTACCAAAGCCCTGATCTTGGCTAATGTCATCATGTTTATCGCCGAGGTTCTGGTCGGGGATGCGCTTACGTTGAATCTAGCCCTCTGGCCTTGGGGAACAACATCGACGCTCAGCGGATTTATAGGGTTTCAGCCGTGGCAGCTCATCACGTATAGCTTCCTACATGCGAATATCGTGCACCTTTTTTTCAACATGTTCGCATTGTACATGTTCGGTGGAGAGCTTGAGCGGCTCTTTCGTCCCAAGCGTTTTCTTAATCTTTACTTCGCGAGCGTAATCACCGCCGCGATCACGCAACTTTTCGTTTCGGGAATTACCGCTGCAGAGCCTTACCCGACGGTTGGTGCATCCGGAGGTATCTTCGGCCTGCTGCTTGCGTACGGAATTTACTTTCCAAACCGGACCATCATCCTGCTCATCCCACCGATCCCGCTGCCTGCGCGATTATTCGTTATCCTGTATGGTGCGCTGGAGCTGTACCTGGGAGTAACCGGAACACAGGAAGGGGTTGCCCATTTTGCCCATTTAGGCGGGATGCTTGGTGCATGGCTATTGATCCAGTTTTGGCGCGGCCGCCCGCCGTTTGGGAGGCGCTGAGATCAGCGACCTTGAAAAACAAAGCACAGCACGCTTACGGCTTGAGCAAGCGTGCGCTTTCTGCCTCCTTTACCAAGGGTTTTTTGCCAGCCGGAAAACCATTCTTCATTAGTATATAGGCTGTAATGTCAGCCAGCTGCTTGTCTAAGATTGAACCTGGATTGACTGCCGGCATGTACTGATGCTCGTAGTTGAGCAAATTCCCTAAGGTGCGTGTTTCCCATGCTGAAAGAAACTGCGGTCCTTTGAGGGCAGGCCCCGCCGCTCCACTGAGATCCGGCATATGACATTCGGCGCAATAGTTGTTGAAGAGCTGGTGACCACGATTCGCTTGGGCGGTCGTGTACCAGCCTTTCTGTTTGGCCGCGGTATCGGCATGCGCATCGCAAACCGTCGCAACAGCCAAAGCAGCCCCAATGGTAGTCGCGACAATCAAAAACATATTCGCGATTTTCATGTTTACTCCCCATTAAAAACAGATGCAAGAATTGTTCTTGATATGAGAGCTGCACTACTAGCTATATTGGCCTAACGATGAATTTTTTGCCATAAATTTCAGATTGCGGATCGACATGCGAATCTGCGGCTACCAACCGGTTACCGGTTGGTCCGCGCCGCCGCCGCGGGCCCGTAGCGCGCGCCGGCCGCCGCGCCGTGGGGGAATGCCGCATCGAGCCGGGTTCGTTCCTCGGCCGAGAGTTCAATTGTTACCGCGGCAGCATTCTCTTCCAGCCAAGCGCGGTGCTTGGTTCCGGGAATGGGCACAATGTCATTCCGGCTTGATAGCAACCAGGCGAGAGCAATCTGTGCTGGGGTAGCGTTTTTCGTCTTGGCGATTTCCTTCAGCCGCTCCAGCAGTTGCAGGTTCTTGTTAAAATTTTCGCGTTGAAAGCGGGGATGGGCCCGGCGCCAGTCATCCGGGGCCAAATCCTCGGGGCTGCGGATCTGGCCGCTCAGGAAACCACGTCCCAAAGGCGAGTACGCGACAAAACCGATCCCAAGCTCGCGCACGGTCAGAAAAACGCCGTCAATTTCAGGTTCTCGGCTCCACAGCGAATACTCGCTCTGCAGCGCGGTAATCGGATGCACCGCGTGCGCGCGCCGGAGGGTCTCGGGCCCTGCTTCGGAAAGTCCCAGATACCGCACTTTCCCCTCGCGGACGAGTTGCGCCATTGCGCCGACTGTTTCCTCTATTGGCGTCTTGGGGTCAACGCGATGCTGATAGTAAAGATCGATGCGGTCCACTCCCAGGCGTTTCAGCGAGCCATCACACGAAGTGCGAACGCTTTCCGGACGGCTGTCCAGCGCCCAGTAGTTCGGATCCCCAGGCTTGCGGATAATACCGAACTTGGTAGCAATGATGACCTTGTCACGCTTTCCCTTGATAGCGCGCCCTAGCAATTCTTCGTTGATCAAAGGACCGTAGATCCCCGCCGTGTCGAGGAAATCGATCCCGAGTTCCAGTGCACGGTGTATGGTAGCAATGGATTCCGTCTCGTTGCCCTTGCCGTAAAACTCGCTCATTCCCATGCACCCGAGCCCCAGTGCCGATACGACAAGACCTTGGGCGCCAAGTTTGCGGCGCTGCATGAGCAAAATTCCTTCTCTATTGGTTTTGGCGGGGCTAATGGAAAGCGCCTGCTGGTGACCCGGTTTAGTAATGCCGAAAGTCTCAGTAGCGGCTAGCAAGTATCTGCGCGTTTAATTATACTGTGTTACCGGCTGTAGAATTTCTCTTGCGGTCTTGAATTCCTGCGCGGTCTCGTTCCAGGCCTCTACTTTGGTAGATTCCGAATTGCCGGAATGCTGGGGATACTGTCCCAAATAATCAGAAGGGGTTAAAGCCATGAATCAGTTGAATACCACGGCTGCCAATGTAGTGCCATCGTATGTGAAAAACAAGCGCCTTAAGGATTGGGTCACCAGTATGGCGCAGTTATGCAAGCCGGAACGAATCTATTGGTGTGAAGGCACGCAGCAAGAATACGACCGCCTGTGCGAGGATATGGTTGCTTCAGGCACACTTATCAGACTCAATCCCAAGCTTCGCCCAAACAGTTATCTCGCGCAGTCTGACCCAACGGATGTGGCGCGCGTCGAAGACCGCACTTTCATTTGTAGCAGGAACAAAGATGATGCCGGCCCCAATAACAACTGGGTTGCCCCGGATGAAATGCGCGCAACGCTGGATAAGTTGTTCGAAGGCTGCATGCGTGGCCGGACCATGTATGTAGTTCCGTTTTCGATGGGCCCGCTGGGATCGCGCATTTCGCATATTGGTGTGGAAATTAGCGACTCCCCTTATGTCGCGGTCAGCATGCGAATCATGACTCGCATGGGACACAAGGTGCTCGATATCCTGGGCGCGGACGGCGCGTTCGTCCCTTGCATGCATTCGGTGGGCATGCCTCTGGATCCAGGACAAAAAGATGTACCTTGGCCGTGCAATAAGGAGCACAAATATATCGTTCATTATCCGGAAACACACGAGATTTGGTCCTATGGCAGCGGCTATGGGGGCAACGCGTTGCTCGGCAAGAAATGCTTCGCACTCCGCATCGCCTCGATCATGGGACGCGACCAAGGTTGGCTAGCTGAGCACATGTTGATTCTCGGCGTGAAGCCGCCGCAAGGGGAAAAACTTTATGTGGCCGCAGCTTTTCCCAGCGCCTGCGGCAAGACCAATTTTTCCATGATGATTCCGCCGGAGACTTTTAAAGGCTGGAAAGTCACGACTATCGGTGATGACATTGCCTGGATCAAACCGCACAATGATGGACGTTTGTATGCGATCAACCCGGAAGCCGGTTATTTCGGTGTCGCCCCCGGTACTTCCGAGCACACCAACCCCAATGCGGTGAGGATGCTGAAAAAAAACTGCCTTTTCACCAATGTCGCTCTCACTCCCGATGGCGATGTGTGGTGGGAAGGCATGACCGAGACTCCGCCGGCGAAGCTGACTGATTGGCAGGGCAAGGAATGGACGCCGGATTGCGGTCGTCCCGCCGCGCATCCCAACTCGCGTTTTACCGTATCTTCGACCCAATGTCCTTCGCTCGATCCGGCATGGGATGATCCGCACGGCGTGCCGATCAGCGCTTTCATTTTTGGCGGACGCAGAAGTAGCGCGGTGCCATTGGTTTATGAGGCGCGTACCTGGGATGAAGGTGTTTATCTTGCTGCCACCATGGGCTCGGAAACGACAGCAGCCGCGACCGCGAAGCTAGGTGTAGTCAGACGCGACCCGTTCGCCATGCTGCCGTTTTGCGGCTACAACATGGCTGATTATTTCAACCATTGGCTGAAAATGGGACGCACGATCGCCCAGCGGCCGAAAATTTTCGGCGTGAACTGGTTTCGCAAAGGGCCGGACGGCAAATTTATCTGGCCTGGTTTTGCCGAGAACATGCGAGTCCTGAAGTGGATTGTGGAGCGCTGTCTTGGGCGAGCTCACGCCGCCGAAAGTCCGCTGGGCTGGATGCCCGGCTACAATGATCTGGAATGGAAGGGTCTAGAAGGAATTTCCGCAGACACGTTCCACACGCTTATGTCGCTCGATGGGGAAACCTGGAAGCAGGAACTTGCTTCGCACAGCGAGTTCTTTGACAAACTCAAGGATCGACTGCCTAGGGAACTAATAGAGCGGCGCGAGCATTTGCGGTCCTCATTTTGATTTAGTTGGACTACGTTTTTCTCTGCGCCGCAGCCCTTGTCGCCGGTCTGCTTGATGCTGTAGTTGGGGGCGGCGGTTTGGTGCAAATCCCGGCGCTTTTCAGCGCGATGCCAACCGCAGTGCCTGCTACGGTATTCGGCACCAACAAGCTTTCCGCAATTTTTGGTACCGGTATCGCCGCGCTGCGCTATTCACGTTCGGTGAGCGTCCGCTGGAATGCCGCCCTTCCAGCCGCAATCACCGCATTTATTTTTTCTTACTTGGGCGCCCTGACCGTCGGCTTAATTCCCGCCGACCTCATGCGGATGCTGTTGGTGCCGCTCCTTATCGGTGTTGCAGCGTATACCTTCGTCAAGAAGAATTTGGGTTCCATCCATACACCTTTATACGCAGGTGGCAAAGAGAGATTTCTCTCTGTTGGTCTGGGCGCGGCTATTGGTTTTTACGATGGATTTTTCGGTCCGGGCACAGGCAGTTTTCTGGTATTTCTGTTTGTGCGCTATTTCGGATTTGATTTTCTACGCGCCTCCGCGGCGGCCAAGGTGGTGAATGCGGCCACTAACTTCGCCGCACTTCTCTATTTTATCCCGAGCGGTAACATAATTTGGCAGTTGGGACTGTCGATGGCTGCTTTTAATATGACTGGCTCCCTACTTGGGACGCGGCTTGCCCTTCGTCACGGCACCGCGTTCGTGCGGAAAATCTTTCTCCTGGTAGTGAGCGCGCTGATTCTCAAATTCGGTTACGATACCTTCCTGAAATAGAGTGTAGCGGCGCTGAGATCAGTTGCCGAGTATTCCGGACGGCTGTCAAGTAAGCTGATTTGGCGTATCATGACGCCTCTCTAGAAACAGCCAATGTATGAACTTTCCAACACGATTTGACGTTATTGTAGTAGGCGGCGGCCACGCCGGCACAGAAGCCGCGTTAGCTAGCGCGCGTATGGGGCAAAAAACCCTTTTGTTGACTCACAGTATCGAGACGCTGGGACAGATGTCATGCAATCCATCGATAGGAGGTATCGGCAAAGGGCATCTGGTCAAAGAAATCGACGCCTTGGGTGGCGCGATGGCACTTGCTGCCGATGAAGCGGGAATCCAGTTCAGAATCCTCAATTCCAGCAAAGGGCCGGCAGTGCGCGCCACGCGCGCCCAGGCTGACCGCGTGCTTTATAAGCAAGCCATTCGGCGCCGGCTGGAAAACCAGCCAAACCTGTGGCTGTTCCAGCAAGCAGTAGATGATTTGACTTTGGAAGGCGGTCGGGTCGCGGGAGTGGTGACGCAGCTTGGCATGCGTTTCGCAGCCCGCGCCGTAGTGCTGACTACCGGCACTTTTCTGTCCGGGTTAATCCATGTCGGTTTGTCCAATTATCAGGGGGGACGCGCGGGCGATCCGCCGGCCGTAAGCCTCGCAGCGAAACTGCGCGAGCTCAAACTTCCGGTGGGCAGGCTCAAAACAGGCACTCCGCCGCGCATTGACGGTCGCACCATAGATTACTCGGTAATGGAGGTGCAGCTCGGCGACCGGCCTGTCCCGGTCTTTTCATTCATCGGTAGGCCGCAGATGCACCCTCGGCAATTACCCTGCTGGATTACGCATACCAATCCGCGCACACATGAAATCATCCGCGGCGGACTGGATCGCTCGCCGATGTTCACCGGAGTCATCGAAGGCATAGGGCCACGTTATTGCCCCTCGATCGAGGATAAGATTCACCGCTTTTCGGGAAAACAATCACATCAGATCTTCCTGGAGCCCGAAGGCTTAATCGCGAACGAGATTTATCCAAACGGCATTTCCACCAGCCTGCCTTTCGACGTGCAAGTTGCCTTGGTGCGCTCGATCAAGGGTCTGGAAAACGCGCACCTTACACGCCCCGGTTACGCCATTGAATATGATTATATTGACCCGCGCGGACTCAAAAGCTCATTGGAGACTAAATCTATCCAAAACCTGTTTTTTGCCGGGCAGATCAACGGTACCACCGGGTACGAAGAAGCAGCAGCGCAAGGGCTGCTCGCTGGAATCAATGCAGGGCTGACTGTTCAAGACAAAGAGCCCTGGTGCCCGCGCCGCAACGAAGCCTATCTCGGCGTACTGGTGGATGATCTGATCACGCGCGGTGTGAGCGAGCCTTACCGAATGTTTACCAGCCGGGCCGAGTACCGCCTGCAATTGCGGGAGGATAACGCGGATATCCGGCTCACCGAAATCGGCAGACGACTCGGTGTCGTGGACGACGGGCGCTGGGAGCATTTCGAGAAACGGCGCGAAGCGATAGCCCGCGAACTGGAGCGGCTGAAAACTACCTGGATCAATCCCAAGGTAATCCCGCAAAGCGAAGGTGAACGTCTCTTGGGAAGTACCATCGAACGTGAATATTCACTGGCGGAATTATTGCGCCGACCCCAGGTAACTTACGCCTCCCTCATGAGCATTCCCGGCGCGGGGCCGGCAGTTGATGACGAAAAAATCGCGGAGCAGGTGGAAATCCAGACCAAGTACCAGGGCTATATCGAGCGCCAGCGGGAGGAAGTCGCGCGCCGCAAGAATTATGAAGCGACGCGCTTGCCTCTGGATCTGGACTACCAAAGTGTTCGCGGGCTCTCGGTTGAGGTGCAGCAGAAGCTCAATCAGCACAAACCGGAAACATTGGGTCAGGCGATGCGTATATCCGGCGTGACGCCTGCCGCGATCTCGCTATTGCTGGTTCACTTGAAGCGCGGATTTCCCGCCAAGCATAAAAAGACCGCATGAGCCTAGCGAGCGAGCTGCAACAAGGCATAACCGCCTTGAGGCTCAAAATTTCGCGCCAACAGCTGCGGAGCCTGCTCGAATATCTGGCGTTATTGCAGAAATGGAATAAGGTTTATAACCTTACTGCGCTGCGCGAGCCGCAAAAGATGATTAGCCATCACCTGCTTGACTCTTTGGCGGTGGTGCCTCACATCCAAGCGCACCACATCCTTGACGTAGGAAGCGGGGCGGGGCTGCCGGGGATACCGATGGCGATCGCGAGAGATGATTGGCGCGTGACCCTGCTGGATAGCAGCCACAAGAAAGCCGCATTTTTGAAACAAGTCGCGATAGAATTGAAACTTCCCAATGTTACGGTGTGCTGCGAGCGTGTAGAAGCCTGGACTCCGGAACAAAAATTCGAGCTGATTATTTCCCGCGCGTTCTCCGATTTGCCCGAGTTCGTGGCTTTATCGAAGCATTTGTTAAATGAAGGCGGTAGGTTTGCAGCGATGAAGGGAATTTACCCGCACGAAGAAATCGCGCAATTGCCGGACGGATACCACTTGGAGCGAGTAATACCGCTCAAAATCCCGGGGCACAAGGCGCAGCGTCACCTGGTAATGGTCAAAGCGTAGATCTTGCACTCATGGTTAAGATTCTTGCAGTGACAAATCAAAAAGGCGGGGTCGGCAAAACCACGACCAGCGTGAATCTCGCTGCCAGCCTTGCGTCGACCGGCCGCAAAGTGCTGCTGATCGACATGGATCCGCAGGGTAATGCCACCATGGGCTGCGGCATAGACAAGCGCGAACTGCAGCGCACGATATATCAGGTACTGTTGGGAAGCGCTGCTATTGGCGAAGTACGGCGGGTCTCCGAGAGTGGCGGCTTTGATTTGATTCCCGCAAATCGCGAGCTTGCCGGCGCGGAAGTTGAACTGGTGGAATTGCCAAACCGTGAAGCGCGGCTGAAACAGGCGCTGCGTGATATTCAGGACAATTACGACTTCATTTTTATTGATTGCCCCCCGGCGCTTAACCTGCTCACGTTAAACGCCCTGTGCGCCGCGCACGCGGTGATGATTCCCATGCAGTGCGAGTATTACGCGCTGGAGGGTCTGAGCGATTTGGTCTCGACGATCAAGAAGGTGCGCGCCAACCTCAATCCCGTGCTGCAAATCGAAGGTTTGCTGCGCACCATGTTTGATGCGCGAAATATCTTAGCGCAGCAGGTTTCAGACCAGTTGAAGCAGCATTTTGGCGACAAGGTTTACGATACCATTATTCCGCGCAACATCCGCCTCGCCGAAGCGCCGAGCCACGGAGTTCCCGCAATCCGCTACGATAGAACCTCCAAAGGTGCGCAGGCCTATTTGGAGTTGGCCGGTGAAATCTTGAACCGCGCTGAAGTGCAGTCTGCTGCGGCGTGACAGGGGAAACAAGGGTGAAAATTAAGGGACTGGGACGCGGTCTGGACGCGCTCCTCGCTAGGGATAACGAGGAGCAAGGTGCAATCGAGCAGTTTGTAACGCTGGCCATCGGGCAAATCCAGACCGGCAAATACCAGCCGCGGACGCGCATGGACGCAGAATCACTGGCGGAACTCGCCGAGTCCATAAAAGCGCAGGGGGTAATGCAGCCGATACTGGTGCGGCCGCTGGAGAAGGGTCGATATGAAATGATCGCTGGCGAGCGCCGCTGGCGCGCTGCGCAGATGGCAGGACTGACCCACGTGCCAGCGCTGGTCAGACAGGTGCCTAATGAATCGGCGTTGGCGATGGCGCTAATTGAAAACATTCAGCGCGAAGACCTGAACCCGCTAGAAGAAGCTAATGGCATCCAGTTGCTGATAAGTGAATTCAAAATGACTCACCAGAGTGCTGCGGAAGCCGTAGGCCGCTCACGCGCCGCTGTGACCAACTTGCTGCGCTTGATTAACCTTGCCGCGCCGGTGCAACAACTCTTGTTGGAAGGCAAGATTGACATGGGGCATGCGCGCGCGCTCCTGGGCATGAGCACCGCAAGGCAGATCCAGCTGGCGAACTTGGTGGCGCAGAAAGGGCTTTCGGTGCGGCAAACCGAAAGGCTTGCCAAGGAGCACGAAAAACCGGCCCATAAAAAAGCCGGAAAACTGGACCGGGACCTCGTCAGACTGCAAGAAGAACTTTCGGAGAAATTAGGCGCCACGGTGCGCATCAACCCGGGCAAGCGCGGTACAGGCAAATTGATTATTAGTTATTCTAGCCTCGACCAGCTGGACGGCCTTATTGGCAAATTGCGTAAGCACTGATACTTGTACAAATGCACCAATAGCAGAATGCGAGCTGCGAATTTCCGACGGTGTTTTTGCGCAGTATTTGGCAGCATGCTGGTGTTAAGCTGTGGCCAAGGTGAGCAAAAAGATGCCGCCTCGAAAACAGAAAATCTTTCCCGCCAGAATGTCAAGGATCCGCAAAAACTCCCTGGTGAGCAGCTGCGGCAAGCGGGGCAAACACTGAACAAGGCTGCAAGCGTAGAAGGAGAACTTGCAAGAAAGGCTGAAGAAAACGATCGAGAAATCGAGAAGGAAAGCAAATAGCCCGCAAATACGCTTGTCTCTCAACGGGCAACGCATGACCGCCTCAAGGTTATTTCCACGCTTGACCACGTGAAGCCGCAGCAGTTAAACTTGCAAAATTGCGCAGTGCAGCAGCTGTCCGCATAACCCCATAATTCTCTGGGTCTGCCGTAAAAAATCAAATGAGTCATGCCGCAGAAATTCTGAGTCAGAGTATCCGCAGGGTATTGCTTAGCCAGATCGCATTGACCGTGATGACTGCAGGGATTGCGTTTGCGTTGCTGGGAAGCGCAGAAGCGGCGGCGGCAAGTTACGGCGGCGGGGTCGCTTTGATGAGTACTTGGCTTTTAGGACGACGGGTTTCGCGCACCCCGGAAATCATCCGGCAAGGTGACACCACCAGTCACTTGGCGTTGTACGCCGGCATGCTGCCGAGGTTTATTGTGACGCTGGCGCTGTTGGCCCTCGGAATAGGCTGGCTCAAACTTGCTCCCATGCCTTTAATTGTCGCGTTTGCTCTCGCTCAACTCGGTTTCGCTATTAATCTGGGAATTGCACGGCATCCGCTGAGATGATACTGGTAAAAAAATGAGCGAAGCGGGTAAACCCAATCCGGTTGAGTACATTCAGCATCATTTGACCAACTTACAGATCGGACATGGGTTCTGGACGTTTAACGTCGACACGCTGGTGTTCGGCTGGCTGCTCGGCGGTTTTCTGGTGATTCTGAGCTGGCGCGTCGGACGCAAGCTGAGTCTCGAGAATCCGCGTGGAGCGCAGAACGTTTTGGAAGCCATTTTGGAATTCGTCGACGCTCAAATTAAATCAGCTTTTCCAGGACAAAATCCCCTGATCGGCCCTCTTGCGCTAACCGTGTTTCTTTGGATATTTCTGATGAACGCCATGGACCTTCTCCCAGTGGATCTGTTGCCCAAGGCTGCCCAATACCTGGGACTTCATTATCTGAGGGTTGTACCAACCGCCGATCCCTACACTACGCTGGGAATGTCGCTTTCCGTGTTTGCGCTCGTTGTGTATTACAACATTAAAACCAAAGGCGCCTGGGGTTATTTCAAAGGTTTCTTGTTTCATCCTTTTGGAAAATGGGCGATTCCGATCAACTTCGTGATGAGCGCCATCGAAGAACTTGCCAAGCCCTTGAGCTTGGGTTTGCGTCTTTTCGGCAACATGTTCGCAGGCGAACTGGTGTTTCTGCTGATCGCGCTCCTTCCTTGGTGGATAATCTGGGCTCCCGGCTCGCTTTGGGCGATTTTCCATATTTTGATCATCACCCTCCAGGCTTTTATCTTCATGATATTGACCATCATGTATTTGGCGCTGGCGCATCAAAGCATGGACGATGAACACTAAGTGGATAGGAAATTTTTTCAGTAATTTTTGGGGAGAAAGAGCATGGAAGCAGGCATGATTAATCTGGTCGGTATGATTTACGCCTATACAGCGGTAGGAGTAGGCATTATTCTAGCTGCCGCTGGGTTGGGCTCGGCGTTAGGTTGGGGCCTCATCTGCGCAAAATACATGGAAGGTATCGCGCGACAGCCGGAGATGCTTCCGGTGCTTCGCATAAATATGTTCATTACTGCGGGGCTGATGGAATCATTCCCGTTTATTGTGCTGGCTTTCGCTATGTATTTTACTTTTGCTAATCCGTTTCTCGGCGCTGCGCTGAATGCGGCGAAGGCGGCCGGGGGCTAGTCTGATTGTAGTTCCGGCAACAGGCGTTGCGCAGACGAAAATAGGAGTTTAGACGTGAACGTGACAGCCACACTTCTCGGTCAGATGATGACCTTTGCGGTTTTGGTTTGGTTCATTCATCGTTTTCTTTGGGGTCCTTTGACCCGCATGATGGCGGAGCGCAGCAAGCGTATTGCCGATGGCCTCGCTGCAGGGGAACGCGGCAAGCAAGAGCTGGAATTGGCAACCAAGCGTTCGGTGGAAATTCTGCGCGAAGGCAAGCACCAGGTCTCCGATATCATTGCTCAGGCGGAGAAACGCGGCCTGCAAATCATTGAAGAGGCCAAGCAGGCTGCTAAGGGTGAGGGCGACCGCATCATCTCGGGCGCCAAAGCGGAAATCACGCAGGAAGTGAGCCGCGCGAAGGAAGCGCTCCGTAGCCAGGTATCGGCTTTGGCGGTGGCTGGCGCGGAGAAGATCCTGCGCCGCGAAGTGGACGCCAAGGTACATGCCGAGCTGCTGAAAACCATTCAGAATGAACTTTAAGGAATAGCATGGCGGAGAAGGTCACCATTGCAAGACCCTACGCTGAGGCCGTATTCAATCTGGCCAAAGAAACCCGTACCCTGTCCCAATGGGCGGCAATGTTGGCGCTCTTGGAACTGGTGGTCAAAGACGCCCGTGTTGCTGCTTATGTCAGCGATCCGAATGTCAACGCCGAGCAAGTCGCAAGCGTGTTGCTAGGCATTTGCGGAGAAAAACTCGACGGCGCAGGCAGGAATTTCGTGCAGTTGCTTGCGGTCAATGACCGTCTTGGCTTGTTGTCGGAAATCCGGGAATTATTTGAAGCGCTCAAAGTGGAACAGGAAGGCGTCCTCGAAGTTAATATTGAGTCAGCGTTTCCGCTCACCAAAGAACAGGAAAACGAACTGGTGAAGCGTCTCAAAAGCAGGTACCAGCGCAATATTGTTACGAAGCTTGGCGTTGAACCCGAGCTGATAGGCGGCGTTAAAATCACAGTCGGCGACCACGTACTCGATGCCACTTTGCGTGGCAAACTGGACGCAATGCGCGCCGCATTGACGATGTGAATCCGCAACCGGATCTAGTTTAGGAGCAGAAATGCAAATTAACCCCTCGGAAATCAGTGAACTGATAAAAAACAGGATTGAGAGTCTCGCGGTGTCCGCGGAATCGCGCACCCAGGGTACCGTGATCTCGGTAACCGATGGCATCTGCCGCGTACACGGCCTTTCCGACGTGATGCAGGGCGAGATGCTGGAATTTCCGAAAAACACTTTCGGCCTCGCGCTCAATCTGGAACGCGATTCAGTAGGTGCGGTGGTACTGGGCGAGTATGAGCACATCAGCGAGGGCGACACCGTAAAGTGCACTGGCCGCATCCTGGAAGTTCCGATCGGTGAGACGCTGATCGGGCGAGTTGTGAATTCGCTCGGCCAAGCGATCGACGGCAAAGGCCCGGTTCAAGCCAAGCAGACTGCGCCCATTGAGAAAATCGCGCCAGGCGTGGTGTGGCGCAAATCGGTATCGCAGCCGGTGCAGACCGGCTTGAAAGCGATTGACTCCATGGTGCCGATCGGCCGCGGCCAGCGCGAACTCATCATCGGCGATCGCCAGACAGGCAAGACTGCAGTGGCGGTGGACACCATTATCAACCAGAAGGGCAAGGACCTCATTTGCATTTATGTCGCGATAGGACAAAAGGCTTCCAGCATTGCCAATGTGGTGCGAAAGCTCGAACAGTTTGGAGCCATGGCCTATACCATCGTAGTCGCTGCTTCTGCATCGGAGTCGGCAGCGATGCAGTATATCGCCCCCTATTCCGGCTGCAGCATGGGCGAGTATTTCCGCGATAACGGCCAGGATGCTTTAATTATTTATGACGACTTGACCAAGCAGGCCTGGGCGTATCGCCAGATTTCGCTACTGCTGCGCCGTCCGCCGGGACGCGAAGCATATCCCGGAGACGTGTTCTATCTGCATTCGCGCCTGTTGGAGCGTGCTGCCCGAGTGAACGAGGAATACATCGAGCGCAGCACCAAGGGCAAGGTGAAGGGCAAGACCGGTTCACTCACCGCGCTGCCGATAATTGAAACGCAGGCCGGCGACGTGACGGCGTTCGTTCCGACCAATGTGATTTCGATCACGGATGGCCAGATTTTCTTGGAAACCGATCTGTTCAATGCTGGCATTCGGCCGGCGATCAACGCCGGGATATCGGTGTCGCGGGTAGGCGGCGCGGCGCAGACCAAGGTTATTAAAAAGCTGGGAGGCGGAGTGCGTCTTTCGCTGGCGCAGTACCGCGAGCTGGCGGCTTTTGCGCAGTTTGCCTCCGATCTTGACGAGGCGACGCGCAAGCAGCTGGAACGCGGCCGCATGGTGACCGAACTGATGAAACAGCCGCAGTACGAGCCGCTACAAGTTTCGGAGATGGCATTGACGCTGTTTGCCGTCAACAACGGTTATTTCGACGATATTGAGGTGAAAAAAGCGCTCGCCGCAGAACGCGCAATGCGCGATTACTTCAAGGCCAAGTACGGTGATTTGGTCAACCGCGTCGAGTCAACCAAGGATCTGTCCAAGGAAGACGAAGAAAAACTGCATCAAGCCATGCAGGACTTCAAGAAGAACGCGGTGTATTGATCCATGAAAATCTGCAGGTATCGCAGCGTGTGCTGACGTGTAAAGAGCCAATAAATGCCTAGTTCAAAGGAAATCAGGAATAAGATTAAAAGCGTGCAGAACACGCGCAAGATCACCAAGGCGATGGAAATGGTTGCCGCCTCGAAAATGCGCAGAGCACAGGACCGCATGCGCCAAGCGCGCCCATACGGCGAGAAAATCCGCAACATCGCGGCGCACCTTTCTCACGCCAGTCCGGAATACCGTCACCCGTTCCTAGTTGAGCGGCCAATCGTGAAAAAATTGGGCATCATCTTGGTTACTACAGACAAAGGCCTGTGCGGGGGGCTCAACACCAATTTGTTCAGGCTTGTCCACAGCAAAATGAAAGAGTGGGAAGCCCAAGGCGAGCAGTTCGAGGTCTGCTGCATTGGCAACAAAGGCCTCGGCTTCATGCTTCGCCTCGGCGCGAATATCGTTTCTCAGGTCGTGGGTCTTGGCGACAAGCCGCATATGGAAAAGCTTATCGGCGCTGTCAAAGTAATGCTCGATGGCTATATTCAGGACCGTTTCGGCCGCTTGATGATTTTTTACAGCCGCTTCATTAACACCATGAAGCAGGAACCGGTAATGGAGCAACTGTTGCCGTTCTCCGGCGAGAGACTGGGCGCGCCAGAGGGTAGGTGGGATTATATCTACGAACCAGATGCGAAATATGTGCTGGATGAGGTCTTGAAGCGCTACATCGAAATGCTGGTATATCAGGCAGTGTGCGAAAACATGGCATGCGAGCAGTCGGCACGCATGGTGGCTATGAAGGCAGCTTCCGACAATGCGGGCAAGGTGATCGACGAACTCGTTCTGGTCTACAACAAATCGCGCCAGGCAGCGATTACTAAGGAATTGTCTGAGATCGTGGGCGGCGCGGCGGCAGTATGAGGCGGTGCCCTAAACGATCGGGCGAGACTAATGTGGGCGGGGCGCACGTTACGGAGAGACCACATCGTCCAGGCGCGGCCGCGATTTAACGGTTTTTTTACTTTAGAAAGGACTGCAAAACTCCAAAGCGAAGCGATAACGAGACGCGAGGGTTGAGCATACCGGAATGTACACGACAATACATGAGGATTTGCGAAGCCTGAGCAATAAAGTTAGCGTGAGCGACGCGTTTTGCGGCAGATAGGAATAGATTATGAGTGAAGGAAAGATCGTACAGTGCATCGGCGCGGTGATCGACGTGGAATTCGCGCGTGAAGAATTACCCAATATCTATGACGCGCTCACCCTCGATCCACAGTTCAAGATTGATCTCACGCTGGAAGTGCAACAGCAACTGGGTGACGGTGTGGTACGCACTATTGCACTGGGTTCGTCGGAAGGGCTGCGACGCGGCATGAAGGTGAAAAATACCGGAGCGCCGATATCAGTGCCGGTCGGACACGGCACGCTCGGACGGATCATGGACGTGCTCGGTCGCCCAATTGATGAAGGCGGCCCCATAAAATTCGATGAGAAACGCCCGATTCACCAGAAAGCGCCGACTTTCGAGGAGTTGTCCGCGAGTCAGGAGTTGCTGGAGACCGGAATCAAGGTGATGGACCTGGTGTGCCCTTTCGCCAAGGGAGGCAAGGTAGGATTGTTCGGGGGCGCCGGCGTCGGTAAAACGGTCAACATGTTGGAACTTATCAATAACATCGCCAAGGCGCGCTCGGGTCTTTCTGTTTTCGCCGGCGTGGGCGAGCGAACCCGCGAAGGCAACGACTTCTATCACGAAATGATCGAGGCAGGGGTGATCAAGCTCGATAATCTGCCCGAGTCAAAGGTGGCGATGGTATTTGGGCAAATGAACGAGCCGCCAGGCAATCGATTGCGTGTCGGATTAACGGGTCTCACTATGGCTGAATCCTTCCGCGACGAGGGCCGCGACGTGCTGCTGTTCATCGACAACATTTACCGCTTCACGCTGGCGGGAGTTGAAGTATCAGCGCTGCTCGGCCGCATGCCGTCCGCCGTGGGCTACCAGCCGACGCTCGCTGAAGAAATGGGCCGTTTGCAGGAGCGCATCACTTCCACCAAGACTGGCTCAATTACTTCGATTCAGGCGATTTATGTGCCTGCTGACGACCTGACTGACCCGTCTCCGGCTACCACTTTTGGACATCTCGATTCCACCGTGGTGCTGTCGCGTGATATCGCTTCGCTCGGCATTTATCCTGCAGTGGACCCGCTGGATTCCACATCGCGCCAAATGGACCCCAAAGTGATAGGCGAGGAGCACTATAATACGGCGCGGTCGGTGCAGGCGACGCTGCAGCGCTACAAAGAATTGCGTGACATCATCGCGATTCTCGGGATGGACGAACTCTCTCCCGAGGATAAGCTGGTAGTGGCGCGCGCCCGCAAGATCCAGCGCTTTTTGTCGCAGCCCTTCAACGTGGCGGAGGTCTTCACGGGCCAGAAAGGCAAATTCGTTACGCTTAAAGACACTATTAAAGGCTTCAAAGGCATAGTTGCTGGCGAGTACGACCAACTGCCCGAGCAGGCGTTTTACATGGTGGGCACTATCGAAGAAGCAGTGGAAAAAGCGAAGACGTTACAGTGAAATGATAACAGCCATACGGGTGTAAAACTGCGGGCCTCTGCTACTCATGCTGCTCAAGAGGAATTTTGAATGGCTCATACCGTACATGTAGACGTGGTCAGTGCTGAAGAATTTATATTTGCCGGTGAGGCGGAATTCGTGGTGCTTCCCGGCGAAATGGGTGAGCTCGGCATCTATCCGCATCACGCGCCGTTGATGACCCGCATCAAACCTGGCACGGTGCGGATCAAACTGCCGAACCAGCAGGAAGAAACCCTGGTTTTTGTGGCAGGAGGCATTCTCGAAGTGCAGCCGCAGCTGGTCACCGTGCTTGCCGATACCGCGATCCGCGGCAAGGACCTGGACGAAGCGAAGGCGTTGGAAGCTATCAAGCAAGCCGAAGAAGCTCGGACAAGCGCCAAGGACAAGCAGGAGGTGGCGATGGTCGAGGCCGAGGTAGCGTCGCTCGCGGCCCAGCTTGCCGCGATCCGTAGGCTACGTAAGAAATAGTCTGGTGGCACCTGTTCCCTCGTTTAGATTGCAAAGGTAATCTCGCTTGCCTTTCTTGCAGGCTTTGCGCGCATGGCGCAGGAGACGATTGATCTTCTGATCGTCGGCGGCGGCATTAACGGCGCAGGCATCGCGCGCGACGCCGCAGGCCGAGATCTGAGCGTTCTGCTTTGCGACCAAGGAGATTTGGGCGGCGCCACCAGCTCGGCGAGCAGCAAGCTGATTCATGGTGGACTGCGATACCTGGAAAATTACGCCCTCCGCTTGGTCCACGAAGCCTTGAGCGAACGCGAGGTACTGCTAAAAAATGCGCCGCACCTCATTTTCCCGTCGGACTTTGTTTTGCCTTGCGCAAAAAAAATGCGTCCAGCCTGGATGTTAGGATTGGGGCTGTGGGTTTACGATCACCTTGGAGGTAGCGGCAAATTTCCCGCATCTCGTGCGATAGATCTGCGAGAAAGCAAGTACGGTGACGCATTAAAAGACGAGTTTGAGAAGAGCTATGTTTATACCGATTGCCGGGTGGACGACGCGAGGCTGGTGATAGCCAACATGCGTAGTGCTCAGAACCTGGGCGCACGCATTCTGCCGCGCACGCGCTGCATATCAGCCTGGCGCAACGGGAAATTTTGGCAAGCGACACTCGAACGCAGTAGCGAGCGCATTGAAGTAGAGGCCAAGACCTTGGTTAACGCCGCTGGTCCTTGGGTTGGCTCACTGTTCAATAATGTCATTCAGCAGAGGACCGGGCACAAAGTACGTCTGGTAAAAGGCAGCCATATCGTGATACCGCGGCCGTACCAAGGGGATCATGCCTATCTGCTGCAAAACTACGACCAACGCGTGGTATTTGCTATTCCGTTTCAGGATAGATTCACCCTGATTGGCACTACCGATATTCCTTACCAGGGTGATCCCGCAATGGTGAGCGCCTCCAATTCCGAAATCGAGTATCTTTGCGAGGCAGTGAACGGCTATTTTAGAAGCAGAATATATCCGTCCGAAGTGGTGTGGCATTACAGCGGCGTGCGCGCGCTCTATGACGACGGGCGCCCCAATCCTTCTGACGTGAGCCGCGACTATAGGCTGATATTGGATACGGAGGACACACAGTGCCTGCCGCTGCTCTCGATATACGGCGGGAAGATCACAACTTACCGCAAGCTCGCTGAAGCCGCGTTAAAACTTCTTGAGCCATGGCTGTCACCCTCGAAATCTTCCTGGACTGCGCAACAACCTTTGCCGGGAGGCGATATTCCCGGAGCTGATTTCGAGCGATTCGTGGCCGGTTTGCAAAACGTTTATCCGAGATTCCCGCAGGTTTTTTTGCGGGAGCTTGCGCTGCGCCACGGCAGCTTGGTCGGCGACGTGCTGCAAGACGCACAGGAAACTTCAGAGCTTGGTGAAAATTTCGGCGCGGGGCTGTTTGGTTGTGAAGTTGATTACTTTATCGAACATGAATGGGCCCGGAGTACAGAGGATATTCTTTGGCGCAGAAGCAAAGCCGGCCTGTTTCTCGGATGCGCACAAAAACAGGCATTAGAGCGTTATGTTTTCAATAAGCTCGCGCAGGCAGGATTGCGCTGAAATTCGCTGTTCATTGTGCGATAATTTCTCGCTAAGACCATGTTAAATATCGTCGTGCTCGCCGCCGGCAAAGGCAAGCGCATGCACTCGCATTTGCCCAAGGTGCTTCACAAGCTTGCCGGTAGACCGCTGTTGCAGCATGTGCTGGACACGGCGCGCGCGCTCAAGCCCTCGAAGCTTTGCGTGGTATATAACCACGGCGTGAGCGCCGGCCATGAGCAGCTTGGGAGTGCCGGGCTGATATGGGTCAAACAGGAGCCGCAACTGGGCACCGGCCATGCGCTGAAGAAAGCTCTGCCGTATCTGGACAAGAGTGGTGTCACTCTCGTGCTGTATGGCGATGTACCTCTAATTACTGCGGGAACACTCAAACGCATGCTCAAGCCAGACCGACTCACGATCATGACGGCGGAGCTGGATGATGCGGCCGGTTACGGACGCATTGTGCGCGATGATTACGGCAACATATCCCGCATCGTCGAGCACAAGGACGCTTCACAATCAGAGCGAGAAATCCGTGAGGTCAACACCGGCATCATGGCGATTCCGAACTCGCGCGTGCAAAACTGGCTGGGCCGGCTGGGCAATAAAAACGCGCAGAGGGAATACTACCTTACCGATATAGTGGCGCTGGCGATCAAAGATGGGGTCAAAGTTTCCGCCGTCCAGCCGGAACATTTTTGGGAGACGTTGGGGGTCAACAGCAAATCGCAGCTTGCCCAGCTCGAGCGACTGTATCAGCGGGAGCGAGCCAAGCAATTGCTCGAGCGGGGTGTCACCGTTGCCGATCCCGAACGCATCGATATTCGCGGCGAGCTCATATGTGGAGCAGACGTGGACATCGACATTGGCTGTGTCTTCGAAGGCGTGGTGGAGCTGGGTAATAAGGTTAAAGTAGGCGCGCATTGTGTACTTAAAAATGTGAAGATCGCTGCAGGCACTGAGCTTTTGCCGTATTGTGTCATTGACAGCGCGCAGATTGGCAGGGACTGCCGTGTCGGGCCTTATTCACGCATCCGCCCAGGAACGGTACTGGAAAACGGGGTGCATATCGGGAATTTTGTCGAAGTGAAAAATAGCCGCATCGGCAATAGAAGCAAGGCCAATCACTTAAGTTACATAGGCGATGCCACCGTGGGCAAGGACGTCAACATTGGCGCCGGCACCATTACCTGCAATTACGACGGCGCCAATAAGTTGCGGACAGTGATCGAGGACGGCGTTTTCATTGGCTCGGATACGCAACTCGTGGCGCCGGTTACCGTCCGCAAGGGCGCGACCATCGGTGCTGGCACCACGTTGACCGAGGACGCACCCGCTGGCGAGCTCACGCTGTCGCGAGTCAAGCAAGTGTCTATTCGCGGATGGAAGCGTCCGGTGAAGAAATCGAAATGAGGATTAAACGATGTGCGGAATAGTCGGTGCCATAGCTCAGCGTGACGTTGTGCCGATCCTACTGGAAGGTTTGCGACGCCTCGAATACCGCGGTTACGATTCGGCGGGACTCGCGGTGGTGAACGACGGGTTAAAACGCATTCGCAGCGTGGGGCGCGTAGCCGAGTTGAGCAATCAAGCACAAAAGCGCAACGTGCACGGGCAACTGGGCATCGCGCACACGCGCTGGGCGACTCACGGCGCGCCCACTGAGAGGAACGCGCACCCCCATGTCAGCGGCGATACGTTGGCGGTGGTGCACAATGGCATCATAGAAAATCACGAAGCGCTGCGCGAGAAACTCAAAAAGCTTGGATACAAATTTGCATCCGACACCGACACCGAGGTCATCGCGCATTTAATTCACTTTCATCGTCGCAAAAGCAAGGATTTGCTGGATGCAACGCGCCAGGCACTGGCAGAACTTAGCGGAGCATACGCGATAGGTGTGGTAGATTCCAGTGAACCGGAGCGGCTGGTTTGCGCGCGCAGAGGCAGCCCGCTTCTTCTGGGTTTAGGTAGCAGGGAAAACTTCATTGCTTCGGACGTATCCGCGCTTCTGCCGGTGACGCAGAAAATCGTGTATCTCGAAGAAGGCGATGTTGCCGACGTCAGCTTATCCACGTACCGCATCATTGATGCCAAGGGCAATACCGTGAAGCGCGAGGTGCACGTGAGCGAGCTAAATCCGGAAGCGGCAGAACTCGGCAATTATCACCACTTTATGGAGAAAGAAATCCACGAACAGCCGCGGGCGATTTCCGACACCCTGGAGGGGGTGGGTGCGATGCTTACTCCCGAAATATTCGGGCCCGGCGCAGGAAAAAATCTGGGGCAAGTTAAGAGTGTGCTGATTATTGCTTGCGGTACTAGTTACCACGCAGGCTTGGTCGCCCGTTACTGGCTTGAGGGCCTTGCGGGAATACCATGCAATGTCGAAGTGGCGAGCGAATACCGTTACCGTGACACCGTGCCGGATCCCGACGCGTTGGTGATAGCGATATCGCAGTCGGGCGAGACTGCTGACACGCTGGCGGCGCTGAAGCACGCAAAAGCGCTCGGCCATATGCACACGCTTTGCATATGCAACGTTCCAGAATCCGCCTTGGTGCGGGAATCGGGGATGAGGTATATGACCCGCGCGGGTCCTGAAATCGGTGTCGCCTCAACCAAGGCCTTCACCACCCAGCTCGTTGCGCTGTTCACGCTTGCCCTGGTACTGGCTAAGCAGCATGGGCGCTTAGATAAAAAGCGCGAAACAGAATGGGCCACAGCCTTGCGGCACCTACCGAGCGCGGTGCAAAACGTGCTGGGACTGGAAAATCGGGTCTCAGCTTGGGCGGAAAAATTCGCGGAGAAGCAGCACGCCTTGTTCCTCGGGCGCGGCATCCACTATCCGATTGCCATGGAAGGCGCCCTGAAGCTGAAGGAAATTTCCTACATTCATGCCGAGGCTTACCCGGCCGGAGAGCTCAAGCATGGACCTCTCGCGCTCGTCGACGGCGAAATGCCGGTAGTGGCCGTCGCACCGAACGATGCACTGCTGGAGAAACTCAAATCAAATTTGCAGGAAGTGCGCGCTCGCGGCGGGGAACTTTATGTCTTCGCCGACGCCGACTCACACGTTCAGGAAGGCGAGGCGATACACGTCATCCGCTTGCAGGAGCACGCGGGTTATTTAAGCCCAATACTCCATGTCGTGCCGCTGCAACTTCTCGCGTATCATGCTGCGCTGCGCAGGGGTACCGATGTGGACAAGCCGCGAAACCTTGCGAAATCAGTAACCGTGGAATAGCGTGACTACCGGCTCAGCGAATTGCTCCCATTAGCCGGTTGGGCAACCAGGTTGCGATTTCCGGAAAGAAGCACAGAATCACAATCGCCAGCATCATGCACAATACGTAAGGAATCGCACCCCACATCACGCGCATAATCGGGACGTCCGGCGCGATGGCGTTGACGATGTAAAGGTTGAGGCCAACCGGCGGATGAATCAGGCCGATCTCCATGTTAATAGTCAGTATGACGCCAAACCACACCGGGTCGAAACCGGCCGCTTTGATGATCGGATAAAGAATTGGGCTGGTCATCAGGATGATCGCCGCCGGTGGAATAAAAAACCCGCACACCAGCAGGAACAAATTAATAAGTCCCATAAGTACCCAGCGATTGACGTGCAGGTCGGCAATTCCCTGTGCCAGAGTCTGCGTGAGATAAAGTGAAGTGAGCATGTAGCCGAATAGTACAGCGGCCGCGATAATCATGAGGATCATTACCGACTCCCGCATCGTATCGCGCAAGATCGCCCACCATTTTTGTGGCCTCCACATGCGGTAGATTACGACCGCGAACAGCATGCACAGCGCCGCTCCCACTCCGGCTGCTTCCGAGGGCGTCGCAACGCCGCCGTAAAGCACGTACATGACGGCGGCGATGATTGCAAGGAAGGGTGCTATTTTGGGGATCGATCTGAACTTTTCTTTCCAGCTATAGCGGAAATCCACCGCGTGCGCCCGGAATCCCCTCTTCCAGATGATGAACAACGTCCACAATATGAATAGGCCGGTGAGCATCAAGCCCGGCATTACGCCGGCGAGAAACAGACGGCCGATGGAGGTCTCTGTGGCAATCCCGTAGAGAATGAAAGTGATCGAAGGTGGGATCAGGATGCCAAGCGTGCCGCCCGCGCAAATCGATCCGGTCGCAATGTCATCGGGGTAGCCGCGCCTGCGCATTTCGGGAATGCCCATTTTTCCGATGGCGGCGCAGCACGCCGGTGACGAGCCGGTAAGCGCGGCGAAGATCGCGCAAGCGCCGAGATTAGAAATCACCAGGCCCCCGGGTAGCCGGTACAACCAGCGATCGAGCGCCTCGTACAGATCTTTGCCTGCGGGTGACGAGCCAATCGCTGCCCCCATCATCACGAACATCGGAATCGACACCAGCGTAAAGTCGTTCAGCCCAGCAAAAAAGGTTTCAGCGACTACATGCAGCGCGGCGAGATTCTGGAATATGACGATGAAGACGAGCGAAATCGCGCCCAGTCCGAATGCAACCGGCGCCCCGGAAAGCAAAACGAGCAGCGTGACGACAAGGACTATGGCGCCCTGGGTAGTCGGACTCATGAGCGGCTCTCCGTTTTAATGCCGAACGGGGCGTCGCGACCGGAGACGAGGGAGAGTAACTCCGCTACGTATTGCAGTGTCAAGATAAAAAGGCCGATCGGCATCGAGGAGTAGGGAATCCACAATCGCGCGCGCCACATTGTGTTCGAGAGCCAATGGTTGTTCCACGCTTCCTGCCAGTACTGGCTGGTGAGAACAACCATGGTGATGCAAAACGCCATTGCCAGCAGATTCGAAAACAAGGCAAGCCAGAAGCGTGTCTTTGGGCCAACATGCATGGGAAGCACATCAACGTTCACGTGCCCCCGCATCATCAGCACGTACGGACTGCCGATAAAAGTCGCCGCGACCAGCGAGTAAGTGACAAAATCGGTTTGCCAAATAGTGTTTTGGTTGAGCGCGAAGCGCACGAACACCATTTGACAAACGACAATGACGGCGCTCCCGATCAGCGCCGCCGCGGCGTAGCCGCAATACAGCGATAAAAATCTGACGATGCGGACGAACAAATCCATGAAGTGGCGCGGTCGGTATCCTGATAGAAAGTCAAGCTGGGCAGGAGAATCCCGCCCACCGCAGACGGGAGCCGACGCTAGTGAACGCTCAGCGCCTCGTCGATGAGCTTTTTACCGTCTGGTACGTCTTTGGCGAACTGCACGTAGGAGCTCTTTTTGGCGACCTCAAGCCACTGGTCGTACTGGTCATCGGATAGCGTCACGACCTCGACGTTGTGATCCCGGTACGCCTTCAGCGCTGCTTCATCCACAGAGCTGGCTTTACTTTCATAATATTTCTGAGCGTCCTTGCCGGCTTTGATCAGTGCATCCTTCTGTCTCTGGTTGAGCTTATCGAAATTCTTTTTGGACATTAGCACCGGTTCGTACATGAACCAAAGTGCGTTGTTGCCGGGCGCGGTCAGACACTTTGCCTGCTCGTAGAGACGGAACGAAAGGAAGCTTCCCAAGCTGGTGTCAGTGGCATCAGCGACGCCGCTCTGAAATGCATTGTAGATCTCGTTTGAAGGGATGGAAACGATGGAAGCACCAGCCTCCTGCCACATCTGCGCGAAGGTCGGGCCGGCGGCGCGGAACTTCAGTCCCCTCACGTCGTCCGGCTTGAGAATGCAACCTTTTTTTGATGCCATGCCGCCGGCGAACCAAGCATCAGATAAAACGATGACTCCGGCATCCTCGATATGCGCCCTGATGTCTTTCATGAATTGCGATTCGTTCAGCCGTTGCGCGCGGTCTTGGCTGCGCACCAGCCCCGGCATGAGAGTGGCGCTGAAGGCGCGCACCTGACCGCTTGCGTAATCGAGCGGGAGCAGGGTAATGTCGAGCTGACCGTTCACCATCGCGTTCCACTGCTGCTCCGCCTTGAACAGAGACGCGCCGGGATAGACCTGGACCTCTAGGCCTACACCCGCCGCCTTGGCTTCTTTGGCGATCATCTGCACCATATCGTCGCGCACGTCACCCTTGCCGCCGGGAAACTGATGCGAGGCACGCAATACGATCGGATCTGCCAGAGCCGAACCGGCCAGTGCAGTGGCCATCAGCGCGGCCAATAGGCCTATTTTCTTGGACCTTATCATTGTCTGCCCCCCTCTATCTCCTCCAGGCGTGCGGATAAATAGCGGTTGTTGTGGGTTCCACTGCCTGGCATCATTGACAAATACCCGTGCGGATATTTTATTCTGCCCCGGGAAGCGCTACAAGTAGCCAGTAGCTTTTCAAGATACAGGTTGCGGCAATACCGATATGGTTAAGCGTAATAGCTATGTCGGCGATAGCGGCGTCTAATTTCGTTTTGCGTACAGCGGCGGACCGCTGGATTTCGCCAGACGCATAGCACTCTCTGCTTGGTTGGATTGAGCGGCCGCTGGTCCGCGCATTCAGCGAGGTGGTAAGAATGCATCTTGCGGGTCTTTGAGCGACCGTAGACGCTTTACCAAAGTCGATTAAACTGCTCCCGCAATGAGAAACCTGACATATCGCTGTGTAGTAAATTCCGCTAGAATTTGTATTTTCTATCCTCACTTGGTTTTGCTTTTCCGCACAAGTTGGTAGCGATAT
>DASPRE010000117.1:0-3816 GCA_035624615.1 Burkholderiales bacterium
CGATCTGGACCTGGTATCGCGAGAACGGGCAGTTCGAGGCAAAAAAGACTGCGGTTATCCCGCCGCAGCCCGCTGATCCGGCGAAATTGCCTGAGCTGCTCAAGCCATTCAAGGCAGTTCCGCCCTTGGTGAGTGACATTGATCTCTCGCTTGACGACAGGTTTCTGTACGTGGCTTGTTGGGGCACTGGTGAGATGCGGCAGTATGACGTATCTGATCCCATGAACCCAAAGCTTGCTGGCTCAGTAAAAATCGGAGGAATCGTAAACCACACCGTTCATCCCAACGGGAAGCCATTCGGCGGTGGACCCCAGATGGTCGAGATCAGTCGCGACGGCCAGCGCGTGTATTTTACTAACTCTCTTTACAGCACTTGGGATGATCAGTTTTATCCCGAAGGCATGGCGGGTGTGCAGGTAATGGCCAGAGCCAAGCCCGGCGGCGGGTTGCAACTGGATAGAGACTTCTTCGTCGAGTTCGAGCGCGGCTATCGCTCCCACCAGGTCCGCCTGGAAGGCGGTGACTGCTCGACGGACTCGTTCTGTTTCCCTTCCGCTTAACCAAAATTGGGCGGCCTAGCTGAAAGCCTGGCTCAGCACCCGGGCGCTTGGTTGATAATTGTCGCTCTCGGTTGCTACCACGGCATCAACCCAGCGATGGGCTGGCTGTTCGCTGTCTCCAACGGCATGCAAGAAAGGCGGGACAGTGCCGTAATTTTGGCGCTACCCCCCATTGCAGTCGGCCATTTTCTGGCAATGGCAGTAGCACTTCTGCCCTTTGTACTGCTAAATATCTATCTTGAGCGGACGAGAGAAATCAGTCTGGTCGCAGGATTATTGTTGGTCGCATTTGGAGTATACAAGTTCGTCAGTCGCCGACATCCGCGTTTCCTCGCACGGATTGGACCTTCGCACCTAGTTTTTTGGTCCTTTCTTATGGCAACTGCCCACGGCGCCGGATTAATGTTGGCCCCCGTCTATCTAAATTTATGCACCGGAGCGCGCAATTCCTCGTTCAGCCATGACGCAATGGTGCAGCTCATTGGCCAAGGTGTCGTGTCGACATCGCTGGTTGCGTTGATCCACACGCTAGCGATGCTGCTGACCGCCGGCTTGATCGCGTGGCTGGTTTACCGGTATTTTGGCCTCAGGCTTCTCCAGCGCGCGTGGTTCAATTTGGATCTGCTGTGGGCCGCGTTTCTAATCATTGTAGGCGGCACAGCAGTAGGAATAGCATGGTAGCGCGCGCAGTCCTCAACGAATCGACAGCAACGTAAAATTGGCGAAGCATTCATTTGACAAAAGCATTGCAAGCATTCTGCGTCTGGCGCATTGAATCATGTCGCACACATTCGAATTGCCTGCTTGCCTCCCCTTGGCATAGAGTTTCCTAGTAGGCGCCCTTGTTGCTGCAACGCGGGCTTGCCGTAGACCACGGGGGTCTTTTTAGAAAATGCTTCCATCACCGGCCAAATTGGGAAGGCCATCGTACTCCGATCACGATGAGATGAAACGGCTTGTTTCAATCCCAACACTAGTTACGGTAGGCCTCACGCTGGTATTTTTCATCGTTACAGGCTGCGCCAGCGCTCCCCCCGCCAGCCAACGCAATGTCACTGTTAGCAATAATGCAGAGGTCGAGCAAGGGATTAAGCTTTACAAAGAGGGGAAGTATGACGATGCAATTAAACTTTTTGATCAGGCAATCCGGAAGCATCACCACGACGCTACCGCAATGGTTTGGCGGGGGTCTGCATATTTTTCCAAAGGGCTTTATGACCAGGCGATTGCAGATTTTACAAAGGCGATCAAAGAAGATCCTGAGTATCCTGACGCATATCTTTGGCGCGGGTACGCATATTACTCCAAAGCGCTTTACGAGCTGGCGATTGCAGATTTCACAAAAGCGATTGAGCTAGATCCTCACCAAATTAAGGCATTTGGTTGGCGAGGCACATCGTATTATCACCAAGGACATTATAAGGAAGCCCTTGCTGACTACGACCGTTATCTTGTTGCCAATCCAAATGATCCGTGGGTTATTTGGTTTCAGGGGAGTGCGTTTCTTAAAATCGGGGTACCTGACCGTGCGCGGGCCAACGTTAATCGGCTGATTGAGATAGACCCGCGCCTTGCCACAAATTTTAGCGGCCGCAACGCTTTTGATCTTTACGACTTGGAAAAACGTAGAAATATAGTCAAGCAAGCGGTAGACGCCGCTGAAAAGGCGGAGGCGGGTGGAAATCTGCTGGAAGCCTTCAATCAATATAACTTAGCCCTGTCTTGGTACACGAATCGCACGGACGAGGACATAGCCATAATGAAAAAAGTTGACGCGGGAATATTTCGCCTCTACCCAAAACTCGCGGATAAGCCAACACTCCCTGAAACGGCTCGCCGATTCAATGAGCAGGCGTTGCTGTATATAAAGCAAAAAAACTACAACCGGGCCGTTGAGTATTACGCCAAAGTTCAAAGTATCGCTCCCTGGTGGCCGCAGGCGTGGTTTAACACTGCATTTGCCTTGGGCGAGCAGAAAAAATATACGGACGCAATCAGTCAGATGAAACGCTATTTACAATTAGCCCCAGAGGCACCCGACGCGCAAGATGCACAGGACAAAATCCATAAATGGGAGGTGCAGCGAAGCAAGAACAGTCAATACCAGAAAGAGATAATCTCCGTTATTGGTCCTGTACGTGATCGTGTAGTTCAACTTGTAGGTTTGCCGCTTAATTTTTTCGGCGCTTGGCGCTGAATATTCGTAGACTCAGTCATTTTATTTTGCCATTCACGATTGCAGCTACTCGCTTGCCTTGTACCAGCATATCGTAGCGCAGGTGGTTTCCTACAAATAACGTCTCAGTAGCAGAATGCTAGGTGTCAGAGTGAATCAGTTGCAACGTTACAAAAAATTTCATTCTGCCATTTAAAGTTTGTTGAAAAATGCGACTCTGACGCCCTAAAATCGTGTTGAGGGCAATTATGGTCACCCCCGAGCCAACGATAAGGGCGTGCAACGCAATATGCACATTGCACGCTTTGTTGCTCATCGTAGTCCTGTTTCTCCCAATTAATGCGGCCGGCCAACAATTGCCAAATAATGAAGTTGACTTTACCGCCGCATACTGTATTTCTGTAACGCAGACGAGAATCTTTCGAATGAATGCGATGATCAGTCGCTTTAACGACAATACTTCCGATTGGGATAAACGCACCATCGCCGAAGTTTTAGAAAGGGCAAACGCGGACTTGCGCCGGCTTAGACTCTATCTAATGCCACGAATTCCCTACTTGGACGCTTCCAGAGTACTCGCTGCAATGAAAAGCGGTGAAGCAGACATGGATCAGTTTCTTCATGACGCTGACACATGTGAAAACACTTGTCCATACCAAATGAGTCCGTGTATGCAGAAATGTCTTGGAACGAGCGATGCTGCAGTAAGAATTTCGGTGTGCAACGACTTGTCGTTTCTCCCGTTCTGATCAGAAGCTATCCCGACCAACTTGCTCCCGGTCGAATACAAGCAAATGGAAACCTTAACCTGTCCGCATAACCCCAACAGCATCCGCTATGGGTTTTTGGCTTTTCTTTGCGCGGCGAAGAGCAACGATGTGACAGAAACTATAGAAGGTGAACGCGCGTTTGGACGAAACGGGGAGGCGGGATCCGCCTATTCAGTTTCATTTAAGCAACGCGAGTAGCACCGGCAGCAAATCACCCCACCAACCCATGGCTTCTGGCAACTCATCGAAAAGTGCCGCCTGCAGCGGCTCGGATGAAGTGCTCAGGATGATAGTGGAAATCATTTTTGCT
>DASPRE010000034.1:0-18269 GCA_035624615.1 Burkholderiales bacterium
GACGGGCGAGGCCGACCAGCTTCGACACGAATCACAATGACAATAGCCCATTCCAACTGGCTCACCGCTAACCGTGAACTGAACCGCGCCGCAAAAGCACGATCCGTTGTAGTTATTTCTCTTTTCCATTACAGGTCTCCTAATTACGTTGATTCCGCGGGCATGGTGGGTGCGGTTGCGTAGCGCGGCTTCGCAAAGCGCTTCTTCCGTGATTCGGGGAATAAACCATCGATAAGTTTGGCATCGACGAGCGGCGCCGCTGGCTCCTTCGTTGATGACGGTTGAACTCCGGCGCCTTGCCGGCGGACGGCCTCGCGCCCGATGCTCTTGAAGATTTCGAGTTGGAAACGGCTTCCGCCGGCGTCGCCGAGGAACGGTCGCAGGCTTGCGAGAAGCGAAGCGGCCTCGCCGTAGCGGCTTTCGGCCCAAGCGCCGAGCGCCTGCAGACCCGGCTGGGTGATGTACCGCGCGCGCAAGGCTGCGTAATCTTTGCCTTCCGCAGATCGCTCGATTGTCTGCAAAAGCCGCTGAAAGCGCTCGTGCTTCCCGGCGCTCAAATGCGCGAGAGCCGCATGAAGGTCGACGAAGGGCCAGAATCCCGGAGTCAATGTCTGTTCGAAGGCGTCGGATACGCTGCACCAGCGGCCCTCGTCTTTGAACCCGTCGGTCGCGAGGCGCCACAGCAGCGCAGCGGCGTCGCAGGCGTCGAGCTGCGATTGTGCGCTGGCCGGAAGCAAACAGGTATCGAAGATGCGCAGCGCCGATGCGACGTTACCGTCCTCGGCATCGAACATGGCGAGATGCCATGCGTTGTGCGCCCGCATGCGGCTCTCGCGGGTCCATTGGGCCCGCTGCTCGCGCATCCATTGCGCACCCTCGCCGTGCCGCCCGGACTCGGCAATCGCGTGCGCTACCGCATGCACGCCGAAAGGGCAGGCGGGATCGTGATCCAGTGCTTGCCGCCCGAGCGCTTCGGCGTAAGCTGCATCTCCGTTCTCGGCGTGCGCGAACGACGCCATCGCAAGGACGAACTCGAAACCAGGCTGATCACGCGTCCATGCCGGAACGATCGCATCGATGATCGCGCAAAGCCGGTCGTGCCGGCCGAGGAAGAAGTAGCACGATTGCGCGAGCCGCAGCGCGAGCAGATCGCGAGGCCAACGGCTCAAGATAAAAGCGTAGCTTTCCGCTGTGAGCCCCGGATCGCCGGCCAGCCACGCCTCGGCCGCGGCAAAGTGGGCGCGTGTCCGCGGCGAGACCTCGCGTTCATCAAGTGTCCCGATCGCCTCCGCAATCGCAGGCAGGCCGTCCGAACTTTTGGCTAGGACGCCGGCTGCGGCGCGGATGGTCTGTGCTCGATTGAAATCAGGATGACCGGGGCCGACGTCGCGCAGCTCGGCGACAGGATCGCCAACGGCGCGCAGGAGGTAATCGAGAGCAAGCGAGGTCGCTTGCATGTGCAAAATGTTCATTAGGCCCTGCGCCCAGGCAGCAGCATTTCGACCAGGTTACGAAAGCGGCGGTAGCGCTCGCCGAACTGTGTGATAAGGTCGCGCGCGATCGTTTTCATAGCTTGAATCTCCGCGCCGCTAATTCAAGATCGGCGCCAGCGCCTGGCCGATGCGTTCAGACTGCTCAGGCGTGATCATATCCCCGAGGATCGCGCTGAAGCGCGGGTCTTCGACACCCGAGACGATGTACTGCCAGCGATAAGCCTTGAGCACGCCCGCCCGCACCTGTTCCTGCTGCGCAGGCGTGAACTGCCGTCCGCAGACCTTCAGGAAGTAGTTCGCGTCGGCGCCCGCCTGCAGTTGCAGCAGCCCATCCACTGCGGCGACGAGTTGGATTAGGTCGTCTACCGCCCTGTCGCGCTCGGCGGCGGACAGGTACGCGTTCTCGCGCCGCCACTCCAGCTCGTCGAGGATTGCGTGCTGCGACTCTTCCTTCCAGTGATACAGGAACACATCCTTGTAGAGCTCGGAGAGGTTTGCATCGGGCTCGATGCTTGAGCGGTAGTGCGCCTGCGTGAAAAGTTCGATATGGCAGGTGAGTGCGAGCACGGCCCAGGTCGATTTCCCGAGCACCACCGACGCGACGTCGTTGGGCTGCGGGAGAAAGCGGTAACCCGCGGGCATGTCCTCCGCCGCCATGCGCTCGATGCGGCGGAATAGTTCCTGGTGCTTCAACTCCTCGTCGGTGAAGCGCACCAGCGCCTCGAGCTTTGTCTGGTCGCCCAGCCAGTGGTCGCGGCTTACCTCGAGGATCTTCGCGCCGATGAAGCGCTCGACAAGACCGAACATGTTGGCGTAGGTGCGGCCCTGGATCTGGCTCAAATGCCGCCGCTCGTTCGCGTCCAGAAAATCAAGCTCGTTGACCTTGGATATGCCGTCCGGGAGGAACTTTCTCGCAAAATCGAACCGGCGGCCGCGAATAACGTCGCGGTCAATGTCCCAGCGTACCCGCTTGGACACTTCGATGCACTTCGCATAGCGGCGGTTGTTGCCTTCGTGTTGCATGACTTGCATGATGTGGCTCCTATTAAAGTTGGACTACGTGTTTCAGTCTTGGCGCGACTGGCATTTACCGGATTTAGTGCCGCGTGATAACAACTTCGAGGTATTCGCTTGGCACCACTAAAGATTCAGGCCCTGCCGTGTTGCACCGGTTGAGCAAGGCGGTAATGTCTTTTTCAAGCGCATGCTGCCCAGCTGAATCCAGCGCCGCGAACGCTTTGTGCGTCGGCCCATAGAAGTCCCGGAAAATCTGTATCCAATGGGCCGCCGATTGGTAGCGGAAGTTGAAATTTTTGCGCGCGGTCCGAATCCTCGTTGCTTGAGGGCCAAACAGCTCGACGATGTGCGGTTCGGTACCCCACAGTGCGGGTGATTTCAGACCCACTGGCGCCGGAATGTAGTTACCGATGACCTTGAACAATTGTCCGATAAAACCTTCGGGGGTCCAGTTTGCGAGTCCGATCCGGCCGCCGTTGCGCACCACGCGCAGCATCTCGCGTGCGGGCCGCATGTGATCCGGAGTGAACATCGCGCCGAAGGTCGATAGCACGGCGTCAAAGCTGCCTTCCTCGAACGGCAAATCTTCAGCGTCGGCAATGCGGAAGTCCACCTGCAAACCGTTGGCTGCAGCACGAGCGCGGCCTTTGTCGAGCAGCGCCGGCACGTAATCGGTCGAAGTGACTTCGGCAAAGCGGCGGGCAGCGGCGAGCGTGGCGTTACCGTTGCCGGCAGCGACATCGAGCACGCGCTCACCGGCGCGGATGTCGACGGCCTCGGCCAGAGTTTCACCGACGATTTGCAGCGTGGTGCCGATGACCGCGAAATCGCCGCTGGCCCAAGTCGCCTGCTGGCGTTGCTTGATAGTTGCGAAATCCGGCGTAGCGGGAATGGATGCCTTTTGCGTCGAAGGCGTGGATACAGCTAGAGTGGTCATGTTTCTTTCTCCTTAAAAATTGATTGCGTTAATCGGTTCAGCTTTAGAACGGGGCCCATTATTCACTTCGCACGCGCTTGACACTTGACCGCTCGTCGTTCACATTTGCTCTTACGTCCTGAATTGATGGCGGACTTGATTCAACGTCCGCCGCGTTTGGCTGTTCGTCCGGGAGCCTAGACGATGACCACCGATACGCTGTCCGATGTGCTGCGCTCAGTCCGCCTGCGCGGCGCGGTGTTCTATTGGATAAGCTGCGGGGAGGAATGGGCGGTTGAGGCACCGCCTGCGAAAGAGATTGCTGGAGCGGTAAACCCGGGCGCAGAGCACGTGATGGAGTATCACGTAATCACAAAGGGTAGTGGCTGGGCGGCGATCGCCGGCGAGCCGCCGGTGCGTCTGGAAACGGGCGATATCGTGATGTTTCCGCATGGCGACGCGCACGTGATGTCAAGCGCCCCTGGTATCCAGCCAATGCGTATGCAGCGGGACTGGGTATACGCAACGCGCGACGATCCCAAGCCGATTCCAGTCGTATTTCACACGCCGACAGAGTTTACCTATGGAGAGCCTGCACCGGAGTCGCCGACCAATGTCGCCTGCGGATTTCTCGGTTGCGACCTGCGGCCTTTCAATCCGTTGATTGCGACATTGCCGCGCCTGCTGCACCTGCCGGCAGCCGGCGAAGGCGCATGGATCAGCCAGGTCATGCGACAGGCAGTCAACGCATCGCAGAACAAGCGCCCCGGTGGTGATGCGGTACTTGAACGCATCAGCGAGATGATGTTTGTCGATGCAGTGCGCCGGTACGTCGAGCGCCTTCCCGAGGCAAGCTCCGGCTGGCTTGCCGGATTGCGCGACCGCCACGTTGGACGGGCGCTCGCGCTGATACACGAAGATCCGGCTCGCGCATGGACGATAGATGCGCTGGCGGACGAAATCGCGCTTTCGCGCTCGGCATTCTATGAACGATTCGTGCGGTTCATCGGACAACCACCCATGCAATACCTCACGCAGTGGCGGATGCAAGCGGCTGCAAATCTGCTGCGCCAGAGCCACGCGCCCATTGCGTCAATAGCACTCGATGTAGGCTATGAATCCGAAGCCGCGTTCGCGCGCGCATTCAAGCGGCTGGTCGGGACACCGCCTGCGAGTTGGCGGAGAAATCAGAATAGGGAGTAGAAACGAAGCTAGTTCTTTACGGAATTAACCTAGACTCCGGGGGAACCATCACGCGAGCGCCGCGGACAATTCCCAGAAGTGCCTGATTCTGCCCTGGTTGGGCGTCGGCTTTGAACGCCCGCGATCGACGCAACGCGGTCATCCCAGAGGTCCGAAGGCCTTTCAATACGATTTGTTCCCGGGTAAACAATTTTTTGGACGGCGGCAACGTGCCCTGGCACTGGACTGATCAACAGGATCACGCCCGTTTCTGCACGGCCTCGATCAAGGCGAATTCACCGACGAACCGCTCGTGGCGCGGGCGATAGCTGCCGAGCATTGTCCTTCTCAAGCTGTGTGGAGACGGCCCTGAAGACAAGATCGTGGCCCTCGCGCGACAGATGCATCGCATCGGCGTAGAGAAAATGATCCGTGCTCGGCCGTCCACTGGCGGCGAATGCGTCGTAGAGATCGAGCGTCGGAATGTTTAGCTCATGAAGCTTCGCGTCGAGCAATCGTTGCGGAGCGAGGTCCTTTGCGTCCTTGTGCCGGAGCTGGTACTCGTAGGGCAAAACCACGACGAGGAGCGGAATCCCTGCCTTCGTCAGCAGGGCATGAATCTCTCCCAGCGCTTCCACGGTCTGCCGAAAGGCCGGGTTTGCGGCATCATAATAGGCGAGGTCATTTAAAAAATAGGTCTTGCTCCGGTCTGCTAGAGTGCCCTTCATCAGCATGTAGAGCTTCGAGTGACGTCGAAGCAGGCCGAGAACTTTCTCCGGCATGGAGACGGGGCCGCTCGCGAGTTGAAAGCGAGGCGCCGGGTCATTGAGACAGAAAAACAGGATGACGAGGCTCGGGAGTGTCGGCTTGGCGAGAAACTCTCTGACCACATCGAGATAGTCCCCGATGCTGTAGCCGATGACCGCGCTGTTCCAGACCTTGATTTCCGGATGTTCAGCTTGCAGTTGGCCGGCGAAGGTCTCCTTCGCATCCACGCCAACACCGAACGTCACCGAGTCGCCGACCAAAAGCCATGATGAGCCGGATGCGCTTGTACCACCATGGAGGTCACGGTATCCAAACGGATCGATCCTCACTGATTCCCCGAAGACGATTCCCGACGCGTTTGGACGCCAACGGACGAGGCCCCCACCGGGGCCAGGCGGAAGCAACAGGGATAGCTCCGCATCCTGGTGGTTGATGCCTGGAAACGACCAACGGACGATGAGCTCGAGGGCGACGAGCAGGAGGCAGACCGTCACCAGCAGGTATGCAGAAAAGCCAAACCATCTCAGCAAGCGCAGCACCGCCGCACCTTTCCGGACACCGCGTCGCGACACGTCCGTGTTGAGGTCAAATTTTCTGAATGCGTCCGATGGCTGAATATCTGGAACCTCGACCACATTGTCTCGTAGAATCTCACTCTCGCGTTTGGAAAAAATACGAAAAAACACGCTATCGCTGCGATGCGATAGTGTCAAATATTGTAGACCACAATTTTCAAGCTCGATCGCAAGCAAAGCAACTTGGCGGACGACTTCCTTCTTTGCATTGAAAAAAAGCTAGGTGGTTACTTTTTTCGCAGCGCCCGCACTTGCCTCCGCCGCGTTTTGCTTCCTCAGCCTCTTCGTTTGCCTGGCTGACGCAGCGAGGTGCTTCTTTGCTTTTTGCCTCCCGCGCCTCGTTTTCAGCGTTTGGGAGTGACTCAACGGAACCTCCGCTCGTTACGCCCATCAGTGCTATGTCATCAACGTTCATTCGTATCGCGGGACTCGTCGTCGCGGATTACTTCCCCCTCAATCACGCGCGCGCCAGGGGGCTGTTCGTACATTTGTCTTCGCAGTTCACGCGTTTTCCACCACAGGTAGCCCCAAGACAACAACCCGACTGTCATCAGGATTGCAAATACCACCAGAGAGAACATAAACGCCAAAACCAAAAGCACGGCAGCCGAAGCGAGCGTCACCACCTTAAACAGCAAGCGTGGCGCATTGGCGCCAAGGCGCGCTTCACTGCGTGCGAGTGTAGATAGCTCGTCGTCCGTTTGCATTAAATTCCTTTGAGCAATTCGTCGCAAAAATTGGGTGTAGGGTACATTTTAACGTTTTGATGCTTGCGAAAGATGTCCGTTCAGCAGCGGCTAGACTTTGATTCGAATTTTTTCGTGTTGCCGGGCGCTATGAAATCCGCACCGGAAACACCTAGTTCTTGTGAAAAACGCTCAATAATCAACCGCGGCCAATATCCAAGGCGCCGCCGCTGCTTTTATTGGACAAATATCGCGTCAAATCAGATAGATATACCAGATCAGTTTGTGGGCTAGATCACATACTTATTGATCTGAAGCGGCCATAATTTCGAGCGTAAACCGTCCCAAAAAGGCCGAGGCTAAGAATGGCTTTGACAAGCAACACCTTCGAGCGGTCCCGCAACTTTTTAGGAAGATTGCTCCTCAATCTGTGCTTGATCGTCGCGGTTCTTCTGGCTGCCGGCTGTGCGGCATCGACGGTTGCACCGGCGGACCCGAAGGTCGTCGGTCAGGTCCTGCCGTTCATTCAAGACGGCAAGACTTCCAAAAAGGAGGTCCTCAGTCAACTAGGCGACCCCGATTACCGCCACGAAGGTGGTCGAATTCTTGCGTACAAGATGTGGATGTGCGCGAGGGAAGAACAGGTGCCATTCACCGAAGAGACTCGTTGCATGGACTCGGGTGCTTATAACCTCGTCCTGGTATTCGGGCCGCAGAACCTAGTAGAAAGACACAGCTTGGTGCGCGTCAAATGAAGGCATCGAAATACAACTGTGCCCGCGCAATCGTCATTGGGTATCGCATGATCCTGCTGGTCATCGCGACGTGGGGGCTTGCCGGGTGCATGTTGATTCCCA
Organism: Burkholderiales bacterium; assembly: GCA_035624615.1. Taxonomy (GTDB): domain Bacteria; phylum Pseudomonadota; class Gammaproteobacteria; order Burkholderiales; family JAHFRG01; genus JAHFRG01. Next base: position 7,495 of record DASPRE010000034.1, read on the forward strand.
CTCCTTCAGTTGTCAGTTATAGCGAGATCGAGAACAAGACGATCGAATCGTTTCGCCCAGGCAAGACGACGCGCGCCGACGTGCTGTTGAAATTAGGAGAACCGGGTGAACGGTTGGAGAACGACCGTGTCTTCGTATATCACTGGCAACAAGTAGCCGGCTTTGGCATCGTTCCAACTGCTCTCGGGGGCACCGCCACCAACGACTATTATCTTGCCCTCGAGTTCGGGCCTGATAACCGTTTGAAGCGAGTCAAGGAGTTCTCTGGAGATTGGGTACATCCACTGCCTAGCCCAAGTCAAGGCATAGGCAAATGGGCGGGTGATAGTCCTGCATCCGCTCGCCAGTAAAAAGAACTGGTTGGCTTTTGCGCGATCACGCCGCGCTTCCCAGCAACCGCACTTGGCGCTGCGGTAACGGAATGGTAATTGCACATCCGCGGAACGTTTCGACGATCGCCTTGCTTATCTCATTGCGCGATGTCCCGAAGTTAGAAACGTTTACCCAGGGTTTCACCGCAATGATGATCGCCGATTGGGCGAGCACATTCACGCCGATTAACGGTGCCGGGTCCTTCAACACGCGCGGGTTTTCCTGCAGGATCCCGCTGAGGGTCGAAAGCGCCTTGTTGAGGTCGGTGTCGTAGGCAACTGCAACGCTGATATCGAGCTGCCGGATCTTTCCGTAGTTGCGGAAGATTTCTCCCACAATCTTGCGATTCGGGATTATCACCCGGGACAGGTCCGGGTGATTGAGCACCGTGCTGAACAGGCTGATGGATTCCACGCTACCTTCCTCCCCAAGCAGCGAAACATACTCGCCGACCCGGAAAGGCCGGGTGAAGATGATGGTGAGGCCGGCCACCAGGTTAGCCAAAACACCCTGCATGGCCAGTGCGAGGCCGGCACCAGCCAGCCCGATGCCTGCAACCAACGGCAGCAACTCCACTCCTAAATTCTGCAGGGCCATGATCACGAATAAGCCCAGCACCAAGATCTGCACGATCCGCACCAACAGATCGCGTACCGGCGGCTCGAGTTCGAACTTGTTCAAACCGCGAAGCATAATTTTTGCCGTCCAACTAGCGGCCACAAAACCGGCAGCCAGGATGAGGATGGCGACGAACAATTTAGGCCCAAACTTGATGGCCAGATCAATGACCGTGCTTTGAATTTGCTGCAATGTTGCGAGTTGATTATTCATTGGCGTCCTTTAGTTGATGGAAATGTGAATAAGGATTAGTAAAATAGATAGCGAACGAAGGCCCGGCAGGAAGACCTAATCGCCGCATAATACCCAATAAATGTTCCATGAAAAGCAGCGGCATTAAATCTACCAGCGTTGGACAAAAAAACCAATTTTTTACGCGCGGGCTGAAATGGACCCACCTTCGATACCGCCTTGCAGGTGACTAATTATGGGAGAGGTTCGGAAGTCCAGATTTGCAAAATCGAATGAGTCAAAGCAGTATATAGCCTTTCCTCAAGAATACACCGCACCAAATTGAAATTTAAATCGCTCCTCTGGCGCACTCTCGCTGCGCTTACGTTGTTTTATTTTAATCCCGCCATTGCTGCGACCAGCGCCGGAGTAATCGAGCTCGTCGAAGGCCATGTCGTTATTACCCGTGCCGACAACATTACTTTGGCGCCAATGGTCGGGGACTCGGTCGAAGAAGGAGATACCATCATCACCGGGGCCGACGGCGAGTTGCATATCACTATGGCAGACAGCGGTTTTCTCGCGGTGCGCCCCAACACCCGTTTGAAAATCGAGCACTACCGCGCCGACGGAGACAACGATGACAAAAGCGAAATTTCACTTATCGAAGGGACTTTCCGTTCCATCACCGGGTGGATAGGCAAATATTCTCCCAGGAACTACCGAGTCATTACGCCAACCGCAACCTTGGGGATTCGCGGCACCGACCATGAGCCGCTGTATATTCCGGAAGGCGCTTCCGGCGCTGAAGGCGAGCCGGGAATGTATGACAAGGTAAACCAGGGGGAAACTTTCATCCAGAATCCGCGCGGCAAGGTCTTCATTAAGGCCGATCACGCGGGCTTCGTGCCCTACAGCGGCCGGGCTGCACCGAAATTATTGCCACGCATTCCGAATTTTTTCCGCGCCACCCGCAACGAGCAGGAAATCGATCGCAGGCGGGAAATCCTGAAGCCTCAAATCGATAAGCGCCGCCTCGAGCGACGCCAGCATGTGCGGCAACAGCGCACCGCCGAGCGCCGCCGCTTCACCGATGGCGGTAAAAAGCAGAACCAGACCAAACAGCGGCGCAAGGAATTTGAAAAAGACAAACGTTGACAACCGGCTCAGCAGATTCTGAGTTTCTAATTGAAAAACCACTATTCGCGGAAAATGGTGGGCGAACTGAAGCGAGTCGATAAACCGGCTTCATTGGCAGACGGGTCGCGCATGTAAAATGATTCAAGAAACAGATTTGAAAATTTTGGCTGCATGCTTTCAATTGGATTGAAAACAGCCAGCGGATTATTCCCAACTTCAATTCATGTTCGTTTTTCACCCGATGCATACAGCTGGAAAAGATAGGTCATTGCGCTGGATCCCGCGCCGATCATCCAAAACGCGAAGAATCCGATGGTATAAGCGGCAATCCGGTCTGCAGGAATCAGGATACCGAATAAAGTGAGGTCAACGGGGTCGAAGAGCGAAAAGTAAACGCCGGTTGCCGGGATTGCCATCAAGAACGACGGCCACAAAATCCATATCAGTCGCTGCATGGGTTCACCTAATAAAAAATTGTCAGGTTACTCCGGGGTTGCGACCACCGTGTCATCATGCGATGAGGGATCCCACCACGCGGTAACACGCCATGTCGCCTCCCTGTCTTCCAGCACTAGCAGATGACGGCCTGTTCCTGAAGGATTCAACCTGCCTTCATACACACCTGCAGCGATGGTGTGCAAGAATACCACCTGCTCTGCGCCGCTTTGCGTTGAGTGCGAAATCCGCATACGCACGCTTGACGGCAACGGCCCCTCGCCGGAGAGGAAGACACGAACGCCGGCATGCTCATTGCCGATTATTATCGTAGCTCGGTAATGATGCGCGCCGGCGAATTCGTTGCGGCGCAAAGTCTGATTGATGGCAAGGCCTTTCTGGTAATAATCTTCCGTTACGAGTCCATCGTCAGTGTGAATTGCAAGCCATAACGTGAAAAAGCCGGCGACGGCCACGATAAATGGCCCGGACATCAAGATCCAGGGCCACGGCTCTTTATACCAAGGCCGCACGCTGATCTTTGGATTTATCGGCGTCATATGCTATTCGTATCGATAAGATTGTCAGCGAATCAGGAAAATCGATTTCTCGCTTACGGCGACACCCTTATCCTCGTCCGACTGTACGTGAAACTGAATGGGGTAGGCGCCGGGCTTGGATGCTCCGGGCACCGCCTGCACCCGAACCGGAATGGTCATCGAGGATACGGCGGGAACTTCGATCGGCTGCCTTTCGGTTATCACTTTAATGGCATTGAGACCCGAGGCGCTGGCGAAATAGTGGTGCGGCACCTCGTCGGTATTCATGATTTGTAGTCGATAGACGTTTTCGAGGATGCCGTTTCCCACTTCGCGAACCAGAGTCCCCCGATCGCGGATCACATTTACCTTGAGCGGCTGACGTAAATAGAGCGCAGCGCCCGCGGCAATAATGATTGACCATAAAATGGCGGTGTAAATCAGCACGCGCGGATGAAATATGCGCCGCACCATCTGTTTCCAGCTAAGATGGTTTTCAAGCGCGTTCTCGGTCGTATAGCGGATCAGCCCGCGCGGGTAACCCATCTTGTCCATGACTTGGTTGCAGCCGTCGATGCAGGCTGCGCAGCCGATGCATTCGTATTGCAACCCTTCCCGGATGTCGATGCCGACCGGGCACACCTGCACGCAGATTTCGCAGTCCACGCAGGTGCCCAATCCTGCCGCCTTGTAGTCGGTACTGCGGTTGCGCGCGCCGCGCGGCTCGCCACGTTCTGCGTCGTAGGTGATAACCAGGGTGTCAGGATCGAACATCACGCCCTGAAAGCGAGCGTAGGGACACATATACTTGCACACTTGCTCGCGCATCCAGCCCGCATTGCCGTAGGTGGCGAAACCGTAGAACAATATCCAGAACGTTTCCCATGGCCCTAAACTGAGCATCGCGACTTCGTGACTGAGGGCGCGAATCGGCGTGAAGTAGCCGACGAAGGTGAAGCCTGTCCAGAGTGCGATCGCAATCCAGACTGCATGCTTCGCGCCTTTGACAGCAATTTTGTGGACACCCCACGGCAGAGTGTCGAGTTTCACCCGTTGTAACCGGTCTCCTTCGATTTTCTGCTCGATCCACATAAACATTTCAGTGTAGACGGTTTGAGGGCAGGCGTAGCCGCACCACAGCCTCCCGGCGACAGCTGTGAACAAGAACAGCGACAGGGCGCAGATCACGAGAAGTACAGTGAGGTAAATGAAATCCTGCGGCCAAAACACGAAACCCAGAATGTAGAACTTGCGAGCGGCAAGGTCGAAAAGCACCGCCTGCCGGCCGTTCCACTGCATCCATGCCAGGCCGTAGAAAATGACCTGGGTCAACACCACGAAAAATACGCGCCAGCCAGCGAACTTGCCACTAACTGCCCGTGGATAGATTTTTTTGCGGATTTCGTATAGCGCTTCCTCCTGATCTGGAGGGCCGGGCGCGGCCGTTTTCGCCAATGAAAGATTGTGCATGGGAAGCTGCGCGTTCATGGTCGCGTTATTTGCTCGCCTCTGCAGGTTTCACATCCGCCGGTTGAGCGGGTGCTGTTTGCTGTGCGGGCTGTGTGCCGGGTTCATGCGACAGGCTGTAGACGAATGCTGCCAGCAAATGGACTTTTTCTTTGCCCAGAAACTCCTTCCACGCGGGCATGCTGCCCGTTCGTCCGTTAGTAATGGTCTCGATCACGGTTTTCTCGGAGCCACCGAAGAGCCAGATGCTATCGCTTAAATTGGGCGCGCCGATGGTCTGATTGCCTTTTCCCTCCGGGCCGTGACATGCGGCGCAGGTGGCGGCAAACTTTTCTTTCCCAGCTTTAGCAAGCTGTGGATCATTTTTGCTTCCTGAAAGTGATAACACGTAGTTCGCCACCTCCTTCACGCCTTGTTCGCCAAGCACCGCACCCCAGGCCGGCATGACGCCGGTGCGCCCCCCCAAGATGGTAGTCTCGATGGTTTGCGGGTCTCCACCCCAAAGCCAGTCGTTGTCGGTGAGGTTGGGAAAGCCGAAGCCTCCCCGTGCGTCGGAACCGTGACATTGTGAGCAGTACGTCAGGAACAGGCGCTCGCCAATGGCATGCGCGTCGGGATTGGCAGCCAGCGCAGGAATTTCCTGCTTGGCATACTGGGCGAAAATCGGATCGTACCGAGCTGCTGCCTGTTGTGTCTCCTTCTCATACTGTCCGCGCGAACTCCAACCGAGAACCCCAGTGAAGCTGCCTAGACCTGGGTAAAAAACGAGATACAACAAACCAAACACGATGGTGATGTAAAACAGCCCCATCCACCAACGTGGCAGGGGGTTGTTATATTCCTGCAGATCTTCATCCCATACGTGGCCGTGGGATTCCGGCTTGACCGGACCAGCCGCGCGCTTGGTGCTCATGGCCCTGAGCAAGGCAACGCAGGCGACGATGCTCAGCAGTGAGATGACGGCGACGTAGCCGCTCCAGAAACTGTTCACAAAATCGCTCATTTTTTCACTCCTTCAGTTTTCGTTCACCGGCGGATATTTTGCCCGGTGCGCTCAGGTCGTCGTCTTCAACAAAAGGCAATTGTGCTGCTTGATCGAAAGCGGTCTTGCGCGAACTACTCCACGCCCACCACACTATGCCGACAAAAGCTGCGAAGCTTACGACAGTGATAATTATGCGCAGATCGTTGATGTCCATAAATTACCTCACGTTTTTGAGCGCCAAGCCCAAGCATTGCAGATATGCAATAAGCGCGTCCTGTTCCGTTTTTCCGGTGATTTCCGCTTTGGCGTTCGCAATTTCCTCGTCGCTGTAGGGCACGCCTATGCGGCGCAGTGCGCGCATCTTGGCCTCGATGTCGCCGGTGTCGAGCGAGGTTTTGGCAAGCCAAGTATAGGCCGGCATGTTTGATTCGGGCACCACGTCGCGCGGGTTGTTCAAATGTAGCCGGTGCCACTCGTCGCTATAGCGCCCGCCCACCCGCTGCAGGTCCGGCCCGGTGCGCTTGCTGCCCCACAGAAAGGGGTGGTCGTATACAAACTCCCCGGCCACTGAGTAATGCCCGTAACGCTCGGTCTCGGCGCGGAACGGGCGGATCATCTGCGAATGACAATTGTTGCAGCCCTCGCGGATGTAGATGTCCCGCCCCGATAGCTGCAGAGCGGTATAAGGCTTTAATCCGGTCACCGGCTCGGTAGTGGATTTTTGAAAAAACAGCGGCACGATCTCCACCAGCCCGCCCACGCTTACTACCGCAATGATGAGCAGGATCAGCACCCCGACGTTCTTTTCGATGAAATCATGACTTGGATTCATGGCTCATTCCTTATGTCTCGAAATTTCTTTTGGACGGTGCGCATCTGGAATCGATACTCAAGCAGTAACCAGCTGGGGTATTGGCGCGTCCACGGGTGCTCGGCCCGCGACAGTTTTGAAAACGTTGTAAGCCATAATGAGCACGCCCGCCAGAAAGAGGATTCCACCCAGCAGGCGGATGCCATAGAACGGATAGGTCGCCTTGACGCTCTCGACGAAGCTATAGGTGAGGGTGCCGTCCGGGTTGACTGCGCGCCACATGAGGCCTTGCGTTACCCCGGCAATCCACATGGCGGCGATGTACAACACCACGCCCAGAGTCGCAATCCAGAAGTGCAGTGCAATCAGCCGCACACTGTACATTTTGTTCTCGCCAAACAACCGCGGGATCAGGTAGTACAGGCTGCCGATGGTCATGAATGCCACCCAGCCCAGCGCTCCCCCATGAACGTGGCCGATGGTCCAGTCGGTGTAGTGCGACAGCGCGTTCACGGTCTTGATCGACATCATCGGGCCTTCAAAGGTCGACATGCCGTAAAACGACAGCGACACGATGAGGAATTTCAGGATCGGGTCTTCTCGCAACTTATGCCAAGCGCCTGACAGAGTCATGATGCCGTTGATCATGCCGCCCCAGGATGGCGCAAGCAGAATGAGCGAAAAGATCATTCCCAAAGATTGAGTCCAGTCCGGCAGCGCCGTGTAATGCAGGTGATGGGGACCGGCCCACATGTACGTAAAAATCAGTGCCCAGAAATGCACTACTGAGAGGCGGTATGAATAAATCGGTCGCTGCGCTTGCTTCGGGACGTAGTAGTACATCATGCCAAGAAATCCCGCAGTCAAAAAGAAACCCACGGCGTTATGGCCGTACCACCACTGCACCATCGCATCCTGCACACCGGAATAGACGTAGTACGATTTCCAGAACGTGACCGGGATCTCGGCACTGTTAACAATGTGGAGCAGGGCGATGGTCAGGATGAACGCGCCGAAAAACCAGTTGGCAACGTAGATATGCTTGGTCTTACGCTTGAAGATTGTGCCGAAATATACGACGGCGTAAGCCACCCAAACGAGCGTGATTAGAATATCAATTGGCCATTCCAGCTCAGCATATTCGTGGGAGGTGTTGTAGCCCAGTGGCAGCGTGATCGCGGCAAGCACGATCACCGCCTGCCAGCCCCAGAACGTAAACGCGGCCAGCCGATCACAAAACAGCCGCACCTGGGACGTTCGTTGCACCACGTGATATGAGGTCGCAAATAACGCCGACCCTCCGAACGCGAAAATCACCGCGTTGGTATGTAAGGGCCGCAGCCGCCCGTAGGAAAGCCACGGTATCCCGTAGGTCAGATCCGGCCAGATGAGTTGCGAGGCGATCAGCACCCCGACCGTCATGCCCACGATTCCCCACACCACCGACATGATGGCGAACTGCCTTAATACCTTGTAGTTGTAAGTCGTTTGAATTTCCATTTCCATCTCCCAAATCAAAATCAGAGGTTACTGAAATTTCCACTTTATTCGATTTCCGCTTCAGCGGTGTGGCGCGGCGGCGGCTCCTGTTGCGCTTGTGCGCCATCATCGTCAAGCAGGATCCGAAAACCCGCGCCTTCCAGGTCATCAAACTGGCCGCTTCTTAGCGCAAGCCAAAACACGAAGCCGATTAAAAAAACCAATACCACGCTTAACGGAATTAACAGGTAAAGAATATCCATCTCACCATTCGCCTCATTTGCTAAACAATGCCAGGTCCTTTTTTAAGGCGGCTTGCGATAAACCGCGCGGGGTTCGTGCTTTGGCCCGCAATCGCAAGGCGTTTACCACAACCAAAAGGGAACTTGCGGACATACCGATTCCCGCCATCCACGGGGTAACATGGCCTGTCACGGCAAGCGGCAGGGCGGCCAGGTTGTAGGCAAGTGCCCAGGCCAGGTTTTGGCGGATCACGCGCAGCGTCATGCCGGCGGTTTCGATGCCGGCCTGCAGATCGCACAGCTTGTCGGACATAAGAACCATGTCGGCGCTGGCACGCGCCACCTCGGTGCCCTGCCCGATGGCGACCGAAATCTGCGCTTGAGCAAGCACCGGCGCGTCGTTCACGCCGTCGCCCACCATGGCAACCACCGCTCCGCTTGCTTGGAGATCGCGCAAATAGGCGAGCTTGTCCGCTGGTGTGGCCGCTGCGCGCACATTTTCGATACCCAAATCGCGCGCGACGAAGCGCGCGATCTCGATGCTATCGCCTGTCAACAGGTGAATCTGTTTGCCCCGGCGACGCAAGTAATCGATCAGCGCCTTTGCGTCAGTGCGAAGTGAGTCGCCAAGGGTAAAGATCGCAAGCCAGCGCTCAGCGGTTCCAAGTGTGATGAGGGTAAAGCTCTTGCTTTGGGTCGTAAGCTGCGCGGGCAGCGGCTGGCCGGTCAACTCTGCGACAAATTGCGGCGTACCGAGGCGATGGCGCAGGCCATCGATGGTTCCTTCGACTCCCCTGCCGGGAACGTTGCTGACAGAATCTACCGCCACGGCATCGGCCGCGTTTCCCGAACCCAAAGCGGGCGAATAAGCGCGGAGCGCCTTGGCAATCGGGTGCTCTGAGCCTTGCTCCAGCGCGCAGGCAATCGCGAGGCACTGCGCAGATGGAAGCGCGCCAAGCGGGTGTGCCTCTTGCAGCACCATGCGGCCGAGGGTGAGCGTTCCGGTCTTGTCGAAAACAAAATCGCTTGCTGCCGCAAGCGTCTCCAACGAGTTCCCGCGCGTGACCAGTAGCCCGCTTGCCGCCAAACGACCGGTCGCAGCAACCAGCGCGAAAGGCGTGGCGAGCGACAGCGCGCACGGACAAGTCACTACGAGTACAGTGATGGTGATCCAATACGCCTTGTGCGGATCAACCGGATACCAAGCTAGGAAAGTCACCGCTCCAATCAGCAGCACACCCAGCACAAACCAGCGCGCCACCCGGTCCGCCAAGAGCGCAATGCGCGGCTTTTCGGCGAGCGCCCGGTCCATCAGCCGCACAATGCCGGCCAGCAGTGTTTCTTGACCAATTTTCTCAACCTGCATTACCAGCGGACTCACCAGATTAAGCGTGCCACCGGTAAGCCCCGAACCAGGGCGCTTGCTCTTGGGGCGGCTTTCCCCGGTAAGCAATGATTCGTCAACGGTACTTTCCCCGCGCACTACATGACCGTCGGCGGGAATCGCCTGGCCAGGCGGAATCAGCAGGTAATCGCCGATCGTTAGTGTCGAGACAGCAACCCGTTTTTCCTGGTTCGATGCGGGGTAGTCCGCAAGCAAAAACGCCTGTGCCGGGATAAGCGTCACTAATTTCTCCACGGCGCCGCAAGCGCGTGCACGCGCAGTCATCTCCAGATAGCGGCCGCACAATAGGAAAAACACGAACATGGTAATCGAGTCGAAGTACACGTCCCCATGCCCTCGCACCGTCGCCCAAGCACTGGCAAGAAAGGCGCCGCCGACACCCAACGCCACCGGCAGGTCCATGCCTACTTGCCCTTGTTTTATATCGCGCGAAGCAGAAATAAAGAACGGCGCTGCCGAATATAGCACCACGGGAAGCGTAAGAATTAAACTCGCCCAACGCATGAGCTCCGCGATATCCGGCGACATATCGCCCTTCGCAAGGTAAGTAGGAACGGCGTACATCATCACTTGCATCATGCCAAGGCCTGCGACAAACAACCGCCAAAGGGCGACTTTACGCGCCTTGCGCTGCGCTTGCTCCTGCCGCGCCGGATCGAACGGATGCGCGCTGTAGCCGACCGCGGCTACAGCGCGCAGAATTTCAGAAAGCTTGATGCGGGCGTCGTCCCAGCGTACCCGCGCGCGGTGCGTGGTGTAATTAATGTCAACGCCCAGCACTCCCGAAAGCCGAGCGATGCGCTGCTCATTGAGCCACACACACGCGTTGCAGGTGATGCGGTCCAGGATGAGCGACGCTTCTTTTGCGTGCTCGGCAGTTTGATGCACGAAACTTTCTTGGAATTTTGGATCGTCGTAAAGCGTAAACTCTTTCAGCAATTCAAGCGGCGTCTCCGCGGGCGCCCCAGGCAGCACCGTGCGGTAGCGGTAATAATCGGCGAGACCCGCTTGAACTATGGCGTTCGCCACTGCTTGGCAACCGGGACAACAGACATCGTGTTCTTCGCCGCGTATCGATACCCGATACGGTTTCCCTGCAGGGACCGGCAGC
>DASPRE010000038.1:0-28629 GCA_035624615.1 Burkholderiales bacterium
GCTCACCACCCGTTTCCGGGAACTCAAGTTGGTAACCTGGAAGACGTTTTCGACTTTTTCCCTTGGCGTGGCGGCAAACGTGGTCTTGGGCTTCATCATGTCGGTTTACGTGTTCGGCGAATACTGGACCCAGTTGAAGTGACATGGGGCGCAGCCGTGAAGGCCGCGTTCCTTTACTTACGTGAAGTTTACTTGCCTGGATTGCCGATTTTTTGTCCATGAGCCCGCGGCTTTGGAAGAGAGGCTATCGGGGCTCAATATTCTCAGCTCGGCGTACGGTTCGGTGCGCTGGGAAACGGGTATCTGCGAACAGCGGGAACAGATTCTTACGCCAATTCCAGCTTGCGCCCACTTCGAGCTGGCTACGCCGCTGGGAGGCGGCATTAAATCGTAACACCGAGCGGGAAGAGTCCTTGGCCGGCTCTGGTGCAACAGCTTCGCGGACGTGACCCGAGAGTTAGTTCGACGATCATCGGGCACGGACGACATCACTCCAGCGCAACATTCAATGCCGCTTGCAGTCGCCCAGGAAAAGAAGCGCAACCCGCGTCTGTGGGGCGGCCTAAGTCCTATGAATTCGTCTGTCATTGGCCCCTGGATAAGCTGATCTTCGTCGTCACGGAGCATCACTCCATCGCGCTGGGTGCACCGGGCCCAGCTGACAACACGGGAGGCAACGCGTTCCGACACATGAAAACGTTCTTACAGCATGCCCGCCGCGCGTCTTCGCCTCTCGGGGCTCAGTAGTTTTCCGAGGCCACTTCCTGCAACATCGCGTTAGCGAGCGATAGATCTGCCGCCACCTTCTTCAACCGCGGATTCTCCCGCTCCAACTCCTTTAGCCGCTTTGCCTGGTCAAGTTTTAAATCGCCGTATTCCTGTCCCCCGCGGTAGCAGCTCACGTCCGAAATTCCGCGTTCGGGCACACCAAAGACACGCTCCTGCGCTGCGCGATGCTTATTTCGATCTGACACAGCATGGCGAGGAGTTGTTCAGGGGCGATTTCCTCTTGGGCATAGCCAACTCCTTTCTCACTCAGGTTGGAATTATCTATCAACCTGGTACAAAATAACCAGATGATGTCATATTTTTTGCGGAGCACAGATCTGCGCAGCGTGATCGAAAGGGCACTCGAGCCGCTGCGCGAAGCCGCGCGCGGGTAATTCTCGCAATCCACACGCCGCCCCGCCATGCAGCTCGACCTGTTCTTCGAACTCTCGCAGCCGCCGTTGTTCGAGCGTAGCGAGTCGCAGGCCTACGCGGAGCTGCTGGACCATCTCGAGTATGCCGACCAACTGGGGTTCGGCTGCGTGTGGCTGGTAGAACACCACTTCACCCGCGGCTACTCGCATTGCTCGAAACCAGAGCTGGTGCTCGCGGCTGCGGCGCAACGCACCCACAGCCTGCGCCTCGGGCACGCGGTGATTCCGCTTCCGTTGCATCACCCGGTGCATGTCGCCGAGCGCGTCGCGACGCTTGACATCTTGTCGCGCGGGCGGCTGGAGCTCGGGATTGGCCGCGGCTTCGCGCCGCGCGAATACGAAATATTCGGTGCCGCGATGGAGCAAAGCCGCGAGCTTACCGACGAAGCGCTCGACATCCTGCGCTTGAGCTTTGGCAAGCAACCGGTGAGCTACCGCGGCAAACACTATCGTCTGCACGAGCTCGACATCCTCCCCCATGTCGTGCAGTCTCCGCATCCGCCGCTGTGGACCGCTGCGGTCAGTCCCGACACCTATGTCTGGGCGGCGCAGCAAGAGCTCGGCATACTCGCCGGTCCGTTCAAACCTTGGTTCATGGTCCAGCACGACATCGAGCGCTATCGCATGGCGGCGCCGGGCTGCGCACCCCACCGTATCGGTATGACGGTCGGTATCCTGTGCCTGGAGGATGCGGCTCGCGCCCGTGCGCTTGCGAAAACGGCATTCACCTGGTTTTATCGCGAACTTTACAAAACTACGTTGCCAGTTCTGGAAAAGCTTTACCCGAGCTACGAGCAGTTGCACGAGCTCGGCCGCTTCCGCCAGGTGATGAAGCTCGGTATTACCCTCGGCTTGCTCGATACCTTCGGCATCGCTGTCGTCGGCGATCCGGACGATTGTGTGAAAAAGCTCGAGAAATACCGCGCGGCCGGCGTCACCCACCTGCTGTGTGCGATCGGCGCCGGCGCAGTCGAGGCGAGCGCGGTTCGCGAAACCATGGACAATCTCGCGCGTCACGTGTTGCCGACCTTCGCGAAAACGCTGGCCGCTCCCGCCGCTGCGCCCGTTTCGCGGCCGGGGCGGGGATTCTAGCGCTGCCTCGCGGATGAGGGTTTTCGTCACCGGATCGAGTTCGCGTTTTGCGCGCGCGCTGCTGCCACGCTTGTGTGCTGATCCGGCGGTTGAGCAGGTCACCGGCATCGACATCGCTCCGCCGTTATACGAGCATCCCCGGTTCACCGCGAGCCGGCTCGATGTCCGCTCGGCGGCGCTGGAGCGGGCAATGAGCAAGTGTGACGCGCTGGTACACCTTGCCTTCGTCGTGCTGCGCGGCAAGATGAGCGCAAGCGAGATGTTCGACACGAACGTCAACGGCAGTCGCGCGGTATTCCGCGCCGCACGCCGCACCGACATCGCGCGCATCGTTCACATGTCAAGCGCAGCAGTTTACGGCGCTGGCACCTTACTCGACGAAAGCGCGGCGGTGAACCCGCCGCCGAATTTTCTTTATGCGCAACACAAGGCGCAGCTCGAGACACTGTTAGAAACGGAGTTTCCTGATTGCGTGCGCCTTCGCCCGCACGTGATACTGGGGCCGCACGCCCAGCCTCTGCTCAAATGGTTGATCCGCCAGCCGTGCTACATAAGGACAGGGCAGCCGTATCCGCTGCTTCAGTGCGTGCATGAGGAGGACGTGGCGAATGCTGTGCTGCTGGCGCTCAAATCGCGGAGCCGCGGCGCGTTCAACCTCGCCGCCGGGGAGAGCTTCAGTTTCCGCGAAATCATCGTGAAGCGGCACCGCGTCAGCATGCCGCTACCGCTGACGATCGCGCGCGCGGGGTTGTATGCGGCTTGGGGGCTATCCGGGTGGGGCGGCGAACTCGGCTGGCTCGATGGCCTTACCCGGTCGCTAACACTCGACTGCCGGCGCGTGATGGTGGAACTCGGCTGGCGCAGCTCTTACAGCGCGTGGCAAGCCATCGCTCAGACGTAAGCCAGAAATCAATCGATCCGCACGTGGATACCGTAGCTCTCGAGCAGGTGGAGGGTCGGTCCAATCCGGTCGCGGATGAACTGCGCACGAACCGGATTTCGTCGCGCCTTCCCGCGCCATGAGGCGCCGTCAGTGAGCCTCGCGAGCTCGAAGAATGCCGCAGCGGGCAGGTAGAAGGTCGCGATGAACTGGTTGAGCAGCAGCGCAACGAGCGGCGTGAGCCATGCCGTGCGCCGTCGCGGCTGGTCTCCCAGCGCCGCCTCAAGCTGGTGGCGCGCGAAAGCGATGTGTCGGGCCTCATCCACGATATGAAGCGTGCAAATCTGCCGGATCACCGGATTCAGCTCGGTACTGGCATGCGCGCGAACATAGCGATTGAACTTGTCGGGCAGATCTTCCGCGATGATCGTCGCGAGCCAGAAAAAGACGCTGTCGGCCGGCGCATGGCGCGCGAGCCAATCCGCGATGCGCGGCTTGCGCCACGCACCGGCCGGCAGTGCAAGACCGCTTTTTTCGATAGCCTGCATGAACATCAGGCTGTGGCCGGCTTCTTCGCGTATCTCGTGCAGGCAATACGCGTATTCGGCGGCGGGCAATGCCGGATTCATCCTGCGGATGATGCGGCACAGGAATATACCTTCGAGCCAGAGGCCGGAATGGGCGATGCTCAGGAACTCGTACTGCGACAACCGCTTTTTTACCATTTCGGCGAGCGTGTCGTACTCCGCAAGACCGTAGAGCGAAAGCGCGGTTTGCGGTAACCAGTAACTGTCAGTATTGAGCTGCGACCAGTCGATCGCAACGAGCGGATCGCGGTACCGATCGCTGTTAGCGGTGAGCTGCCGGATAAATGAAACGTCGGCGGATGGCGTCAGGCGCTGCATTGTGCGGGTTTCATCCGCCAGGATCCGGCTCTGCGCGTCCACCGCAAATGTGCCAGAGCCCTATTTCTTGCGGATAAGAAAAATAAATTCATTGAGGGTTGTTTGCGATGACGGCAGTTCAGTGCCGGTCTGCTTGGTGAATGCCTGCAAGTCCTTGACCGAGTCCGGGTTGGTCACTAGGATCTTGAGCGCCTCGCCCGAAGCCATGTCGGACAGGGATTTCTTGGTGCGCAGAATTGGCAGCGGACAGTTGAGTCCGCGGGCGTCGACACCCTAATCGAAACTCATGTTTCGCTCTGCTCAGGATTAAGTTTACCGTTTCGCCGAACATCGAGTCTAACGTCGGCTTGCACGCCTGCGGCAGAAACAAGGGTCGGGCTTTACTCTCGGTTTCAATGTAAATCCTTACCGTTGCTCTTATTCGATGTTGTCGGCGACCAGCTCGAGCAGGCTGCCGATGGTGTTGCTCCATTGAAAATGCACCTTCCCGTCGTCGAAACTCTGGCGGCAGTTGGCGCAGCTTGTAACCGCCATTTCCGCGCCGGTCGCGTCGATTTGCCGCATTTTGATCTCGAATGCCTTGTAGCGCAGGGGGTCGGCGCGATGGATCGTCACTACGCCGCCACCGCCGCCACAACACCAGTTGAGATTGCCGGCACTCTCGGGCTCCCGCAAATCGACGCCCAATGCCTGCAGCACGGTGCGGGGCGCCTCGGTCGCGCCGCCGCGGCGGGATATCTGGCACGGATCATGGAAGGTGACCGACTTGGCGAGCGGTTTGAGCTTGAGCTTGCCGCTCGTCACGCTCTCCGCGAGGAATTCTGAAATGTGGAACACCTTGAACGGCAGCGGCGCGCCGTACATGTTGGCGCCTTGCCAGCGCATTGCGCCGTACGCGTGACCGCACTCGGGCATAACGACCGTCTGCGCGCCGCACGCGATCGCCGCCTTGATGATCTTCATGGTCAGGTCTTTCTGCCATTGCGCATTTCCTGAGAGCATGCCGAAATTGGTGGCCTCGTACCCGTCGCTGCGCAGCGTCCAGTTCGCGCCCAACGCCTTCATCACCTTCGCGACCGCGACGAGCGACTTGGGATATTTCATGATCTCGATCGAGGACAACGTGACGACGATGTCGGCCGCCGCCTTATCGAGCGGAATTTCAATATCATATTCGTCAGTGAGCCACTCGATCCGTTCCTTGAGCACCTTGGGCGTCGCGCCGAGCGGGCTGCCTTCGCGCTCGGCGCGCTCGGCAACCGCCCACAGCTCGTGCGGCACAAGCCCCGCATGGAACATCGCGTGTCTTGCGAGCCCGACGAGCGACGCGATGTCGATGCCCATAGGGCAAATCATGGTGCAGCGCCCGCACATGGTGCATGAGTCGTAGATCAATTCTTGCCATTCTTCGAGTTCGGCAAGCGTGATCTTGGGCTTCAGATTGAACGCTTTGAAGAGCGCCGCAAACGGCCCGGCTTCACGCTTGTATGCCTGCTTGAACGGCTCGAGCTTCCAGATCGGCGTGTATTTGGGATCATTGGTCGATACATAGAAATGGCATGCCTGCGCGCATTGACCGCAGTGAATGCACGATTCCATGTAGGTTGCGACGGGCCGGCTGAAGTCCTGGATGAAGTTCTCCATGGCGCTTTGCACGCGCTCGGCGCCGGGCAGGTCGCCCTGTATATCGCGGCGTACTTCGGGTTTCTTGATCGAGAAACGCGGGGTATCGAGCTGGAGCGGATGCTTCACGTTGACGTCGGTCACGGTTGAGCTCCTCTGCGCGTCATCGCGGCGCCGGTTGTGCCGCGCGACACGAAAACGAGGAAAAAATGCGCGAGCTTGCCAAATGGCAGCCAGATCAGCAGCAGTTCGACTGAAAGCAGATGGATCGCGACCAGCATTGGAAGGCTGGGCGGTGGCCACGGCACGCCCGATAAAAAGGGATGCTCAATCGCCATCATTCCGCTGAGAAGCGGCAGCATGACGACAAGCCAGCTGAAATAGTCGTCGAAGTTTGACAGCAGCTTGAGAACTGGGTCGGTCAGGCGATAAAGCAGTGCGATAAGCAGCGACACGATAGTTAACGCGGTGGTCACGTAGATCACCGGCTCAGGAAGGGGCGGCCAATGCAAGCCGGTCAGGCGCTCGATGAAATGAATGTGCGGCAAATACGCGAACACGATAACCGCAAGTCCGACGTGGTAGACGTAACCATTTGTTGTCGCCAGTGTCGTGCTGCTACGGAACTCGCGATACGGCCACATGCGCGAGACGATGCCGCGCACCCGGCCTGCCCATAACGCGCTGCTTCTCGGCTCGGAATAATCGGGTTTTGACCGCAGCCGGAAGATACCGTAAAGCCGCCATGCGCTGCCGGCGAACAGGATTGTAAGCGCTACTGTGAGCGCTGGCCCGCGCGCAAATTCAAGCAATTGCATACTTGATAGTTGATCCCATGGTCGCCCGATCTCGACGCCATTTTGTTAATTATAACGACACCTGGCCCAGTCATGGTTCCTTTAAATTAAGACCAGTCTGCAAGAAGCCACGCCGATATAGTTGACAAAATACCTTCTAATTCAATGGTAAAGAACTGCGTTCGCTCGCTGACCTGATGCGACGCCCGCGCGGCCCAAAAGCATATCATCCATCAGGTGACATTATATTAAATTCTGCTAATATTAAATTTACCTAATATTTGATCTGGGTCAAACGGTCTTTTCGCCGGCGTGGCATAAATTTTTTCTGCGCGGGGTGAGCGATGGGGCTGCGGAAGCGCGCGCTAGAGAAATTAAGAATGGGGGAGATGCGAATGGACATGGACGTGGCCGGAATGGACAAGTTGATCGCCGAGCGACTGGATGCCATCCTGCCGAAGAAGCTGGCGGAGATTAAAGCCGCGCGCACGTCGTCGATGACGATCATCGCGACGAAGGGCACGCTCGACTGGGCCTATCCGCCGTTTATACTCGCATCCACCGCCGCCGCCCTCGGCTGGAACGTATCGATTTTTTTCACGTTCTACGGTTTGCAATTGCTGCGCAAGGACCTTTCCCAGCTCAAGGTGAGCCCGCTTGGCAACCCGGCGATGCCGATGAAGATGCCGTTCGGGCCCAAATGGTTCAAGAGCATCAATTGGAACATTCCCAACGTGGTGCAGGCCGCGATTCCCGGTTTCGAGTCGCTGGCCACCGCGCTCATGAGGCGGACGATCAAGAACAGCGGAGTTGCCGATATTGCCGAGTTGCGTTCGCTCGCGCTCGAAGCAGGCGTCAATTTGATTGGCTGCCAGATGACAGTCGATCTGTTCGGTTTCACGCACGAGGATTTCATTCCTGAGGTCAAGGAGTATTGCGGTGCGGCGACCTTTCTGCCCATGGCGAAAGACGCCGATGTGAGCTTGTTCATCTAATTAGAACAGCAAGGGGAGGGGCATCATGAAACTGAAAAACAGCATCAAGCTCGTCGTAGTTGCAGCGTGTTGGACGCCGCTTCTTGCGCTGGCCACGAACGGCTATTTTCAGCACGGTTACGGCGTCAAGGCGCAGGGCATGGCGGGCGTCGGCATTGCGCTGCCACAGGATTCGCTCGCGGCGGCGACCAATCCCGCAGGCATGGCCTTCATCGGAGACCGCTTCGATGTCGGATTGGTGTATTTCCGACCGATTCGCGGCGCCGACATCTCCGGCAATAATCCCTTCCTTCCCCCCGGCGATTATGAAGGCAACCAGACCAACCCCTTTCTTATCCCGGATGTCGGCTACAACAAGTTGATCATCCCGAGGTTGTCACTGGGCGTGTCGGTTTTCGGCAACGGCGGCATGAATACCGACTATGACCGCCCGATTCCGCTTTTTAACGGTGGTGCGACCAATACATCGGGCGTGGACTTGTCGCAACTTTTTATCGCGCCGACGGCTGCCTATAAGGTGACCGACAACCACGCGCTCGGGTTCTCGCTTATTTATGCGTACCAGATCTTCGCGGCAAAGGGTTTAGAGGGTTTTGCCCCGTTCTCCACCGATCCAAATTCGTTGACTAATAGGGGCCATCAATCATCGAGGGGCTGGGGGGGGAGGGTCGGCTGGACGGGCAGGATCAACGACTACGTGACCTTAGGCGCGACGTATCAGTCGAAAATCTGGATGAGCAAGCTTACCAATTATTCGGGCTTGTTCGCGGACCAGGGGGCGTTCGACATCCCCGCGAATTTTGGAGGGGGCATCGCGATCAAGCCGGCTCCGACCTTTACCGTGGGATTTGATTGGCAGAAGATCCTGTACAGCGGCGTGGCGGCCGTCAGCAATCCCTCGGTCGCGTTGCTGGGCCAGGGACGCAAGCTTGGTTCCAGCGGCGGCCCCGGCTTCGGCTGGCAGGACATGACGATCTACAAGCTCGGTGCGAGCTGGGAGCACACTCCCCTAACGTTCCGCGCGGGCTTTAGCTACGGAAAGGAACCGATCCGGCCGGAGGACGCGTTGATCAATATACTGGCGCCCGGCGTTATCGAAGAGCACGCTACTATCGGTCTCACGTGGGCAGTGTTCAAGGCGGGCGAGCTGTCCTTCAGTTATATGCATGGCTTCGGGAAGAATGTCACCGGCCCAGTTCCTGCGGCCTTCGGTGGCGGCACCGTCAATCTGCACATGTATCAGAATTCGGCGGGCATCAGCTTCGGCTGGAAGATGTAAGTTTCGGTACTCGCCACACAAAGCAAAAAGCGGGCGGTGGCCTGCAAGGCACTGGACCCCACTTTCTACGAGATGATGTCGTATCAGACCCGCCATCAACCTCCAGACTAGATCCAGGTGCGAGCCGAGCGCGCCGACGGCTTGGCTGAGTTGCTTGCGCGCTTCGGCCTAGGCGTGACTTTCACTTGCGTATATATTAGACTCGTCGCATGAACTTCGACAAAGAACTTGACGCCCGCGGCTTCAACTGTCCGCTGCCCATCCTGCGCGCGAAGAAGGCGCTTACCGACATGCAGTCCGGGCAGGTGCTCAAGATCCTCGCCACTGACCCTGGCGCCGTGATGGACTTCGAGGCGTTCGCCAAGCAGACCGGCAACGAGCTGCTTTCGAATGCCGAGGCGAACGGGGAGTTCACCTTCTACCTAAAGCGCAAGTAGCCTAAGCGGGGGGCCGCCGTTGACCCAGAAGCTGCCACCGGTATTCGTCGGGCACGAGATTTATCGGCAGGCAGCCTATGGCAGCCATCACCCGCTGGCGATTCCCCGCGTTGAGTCGACCATGGATCTTTGCCGCACGCTCGGCTGGCTGAGCGACGGCGAATTTTGCTCCAGTCCCCGTGCAAGCGACGAGCAACTCGCGTGGTTCCATACTTCAGATTACATTCGTGCGCTGCGCCATGCCGCCGACACCCGCAAGGTCGCGCCGGCGGTGAGGCAACGTCATGCCATCGGCACGATGGAGAACCCCCTGTTCCCGGGGGTGTTCGAGCGCGCCGCGACAAGCGTCGGCGGCTCGATCCGCGCGGCTGAGTTCGCGCTCGAAGGGCGCACCGCATTTCATCCGGCTGGCGGCACGCATCACGGCCGGCCCGACCGCGCAAGCGGCTTCTGTTACTTTAACGACCCCGTATTCGCAATCCTCGCGTTGCTCAGGCATGGCGTCGAGCGGGTGCTGTACGTCGACCTCGACGCGCACCATGGCGATGGCGTACAGGACGCGCTTGCGCATGATGCACGCGTGTATACCGTCTCCATTCACGAGCAAGGCCGCTGGCCGTATACGGGCGACGTATCGGATGTCGGCGCCGGCCGGGCGTGCAATCTGCCTGTTCCGCCGGGATTCAACGACTCGGAGCTCGAAGTGCTGGTTGAAGGCGTGGTGTTGCCGCTCGCCGGACGCGTCGCCCCCAACGCCGTTGTGATCACCTGTGGCGCCGACGCGTTGGCGGGGGATCCGCTCTCGACAATGGCGTTGTCGAACGTCGCGCTGTGGTCGGTGGTCGAGCGGCTTGCCGGCGTTGCGCCGGCATCCGTGGTGTTGGGCGGCGGCGGATACAACCCCTGGACCGTTGCCCGCTACTGGGCCGGTCTCTGGGCACGGTTGTCGGGACGTAGCATCCCGGATTCGCTGCCCACTCTCGCGCGCGCCATTCTGGAGCCGCTACGTTGCGATTTGATCGACGACGAGGACGTGCGCGACGCGTGGCTCGAAACGCTCGCCGATTCTCCAAACCACGGGCCGGTACGGCGGGAGATCCATGAGCTGGTTTGAAAAACTCTCCGCAGTCGAGGAGCTGGAGGACGCGCCGCTCAATCAGGCGCTCATTGCCGAGCTCGAACTCGCAGCACCGTCGGCGGTCGGCCGGGAGATCCGCTTTTCCACGCCGACGTTCAAGGCCTATTCGAGCTGCGAGCTCGAAGGTTGCAGCAAGAACAGTTTTCCCGCGTTTTCAGTCACTGCCGCCGGTTGCGCGCTGATGTGCGACCACTGCCAGGCGAAGATCCTGGAGCCAATGATCCCAGCAACCAGCCCCGAGATGCTCGATCGCAAGGTGCGCGATCTCATCGCGACGCAGGACTTGCAGGGGTTTTTGCTCTCCGGAGGATCGACGCGGCGCAACGAGATCCGCTATGAGCGCTATTATCCGGTGATCGAGCGGCTCAAGCGCGATTTTCCGCGCCTCAGGGTCGCTATCCATTCGGCGTTGGTGAGCGAGCCGCGCGCACGCAGCATGGCCGCCGCCGGTGTCGACACCGCGATGATGGATGTCATTGGATCAAACGAGACGATCCGCCAGGTCTATCACCTGGACCGCACGGTCGCAGACTTCGAGGCGACGCTGGAAGCGCTGTGCGCCACGTCGATGGAAGTCGTGCCGCACATCGTGATCGGGCTGCATTACGGCCGGATTTTGGGCGAGCCGGCAGCGCTCGACATCGTGAGCCGCCAGCGCATCCATTCATTGGTGCTCGTGGTGGTGATGCCGTTCTATGCGCGGCCCGGTACCTTTGCCACGCCAGACACAGCCGAGGTGGGTCGAATTTTTCTTGAGGCAAGGCAGCGCGTCCCCGAGCGCCAAGTGCTCCTCGGCTGCGCCCGTCCACCGGGAATGCACCGGCGCGTCACCGACGCATATGCCGTGATGGCAGGCTTGGACGGCATTGCTTTTCCCGCAGACGGAGCGGTTGCCGTTGCACATGCCATCGGCAGGCGCGCCGTGCAGGAGCACGCTTGCTGCTCGATCAAGACCGGCCGCACGATCAAGCTGCACCCACGTCCCATGGTCGCCGCGTGATGGAATCGACCGATGTTCTTGTCCTCGGCCTCGGCCCTGCGGGGGCCGCCGCGGCCGCCGCCGCCGGGCGGCGCGGCTGCAAAGTCGTCGCGCTTGATCGCAAGCACGTGGCCGGCATTCCGGTCCAGTGTGCGGAATTTGTACCGGCGATGATCGGGATCGATGTCGTCGACCTCGCCGATTCGGTGCGCCAGCCAATCGAAGCCATGGCGACGTACCTGGAAAACGATGCTCCGGATCTGAGGCCGAACTTCCCGGGGTATATGCTCGACCGGGAAGTTTTCGATAGCGCGCTTGTATCAACGGCCACGCAAGCCGGAGCACGGTGCCGGTTCGACTCGTGTATTAGAAAGGTCACCGCGGGAGGCTTTGTCGAGTTGAGCAACGGGCACACGCTCCGCGCGCGCGTCATCGTCGGTGCCGACGGGCCTCGCTCTCGCGCCGGCAAGGCAATCGGCTGCGTCAACGCTGAGCTGGTCGAGACGCGCCAGATAAGCGTCGGGCTGTGCAAACCGCACGCTGCGACCGACATCTTTCTTTCCGCAGGCATCCCGGGCGGATACGCCTGGCTGTTTCCGAAACGCGACGTCGCTAACGTGGGCGCGGGTGTCAATCCGGCGCACAAATCCCGCCTCAGGCAGATCGTCGCTTGCCTGCACGCGAGTTTGGTGAGAGAAGGACGCGTTGGCCGGGAGATTCTCGGTTTGACCGGCGGAGCTATCCCGGTCGGCGGCATGCTGAAGCCCCGGGGCACTCTCGGCGAAACGCTGGTGCTCCTTGCAGGCGACGCAGCCGGGCTTACCAATCCGGTGACCGGAGCGGGAATCGCCGCCGCAGTGCATTCCGGCCGGCTCGCGGGAAAGGCCGCCGCAGCGGCCGTATCGGGAGATAGCGTGGCAGCGCAGATGTACGAGGAGGAGCTGGAAGACGTATACAGGGCGGCGCTCGATCGCGCCATGCGCCGCAGACGGGAGCTGCTGACTACTCCCCCTGGAAAAGCTGCGCTGCGCCGCGGTTGGATCGCTTACGCGGAGTATTGGCAATGAGCTGCTATGAGCATCCTGTACGCATGGAGCCGCGGGCGCCCGCGGTCATTCCGATTGAGCTGAAAAACGGTGCCCGCGTCAAGGCGAACGACATTACGCCCCACGGAGTGTATTTGCCCAACTACAACATCCTAACGCCGCACATGCGCTCGCCCGAGTATGTGCAGATGTCGACCGCGGCAGCAATTACGCTCGGCATCATGACGGGCCAGATGTACCGTTGCTCCTGCACGCGCTGTCTCAATCTGCTTCTCACCTATCCCGAGGGCTGCCGGGCGAATTGCGCCTATTGTGGGCTCGCGCGCCATCGCGAAGCCGAGCGCGACTATGCCGACCGCAATTTCATCCGTGTCGACTGGCCCGCGGTGCCGCTCGACGAGGTGATCGACATCGTGGCGCGAGACGGGGCGGCAAGCGCGTTCCACCGCATGTGCATCTCGATGATCACGCACCCGCGATCCGATGAGGACACACGCACGGTGCTGAAGCAATGGACCGACCGTATCGACCCGGCGACGATCCCGGTGTCCATTCTGTCCAATCCGATGACGATGACGCGCGAGGACGTGAAACACCTGCACGAGCTTGGCGCCGACATCTTCACCGTCGCGCTGGACGCGGCGACACCGGAGATCTTCGACCGCACGCGCGGCAAAGGCGTGCAATCGCCGCACACCTGGGCGAAGTACTGGGAGATCCTGCTGGCCGCACGGGACATCTTCGGCCCGCAGAAATTCGGCGCCCACATCATTGTCGGCATGGGGGAAACCGAGCATGACGTACTGCGCCTGGTGCAGCGACTCGTCGATCTCGGCGGCCACAGCCACATGTTCTGCTTTTTCCCGGAGAAGGGTTCGCTGATGGATCACCTGCCGGCGACGCCGCGCGATCAGTGGCGCAGGGTCCAGCTCGCCCGCTATTTGATCGACTACTATAGAGTGCGCGTCGAGCACATGAACTTCGATGGGGAAGGCCGGGTCATCGGCTACGGCATCCCGCAGGGCAAGCTCGACGATGTCATCGACGCCGGCATCGCGTTCCGTACCTCGGGCTGCCCCGGCAAGTTCCGCGATGATGTCTCGGCGTGCGACCGTCCGTATGGCGATTCGCCGCCGTCGAATATCGCGAGCTTTCCGTTCCAGCCGAATAAGCGCGACATAGGCAAGTTCCGGCGCCAGCTGCGGATCGTCGAGCGCAAGGGCTGAAGTCATGACCAAGGCTTTCCGGGTCATTGACGTCGGCTTACGCGAGGGACGGCGGCAGATTGCGTTCGACCAGGCGATGATCGACGCGCGCAAGGCCGGCAAGATTCCGGACACGATCCGCTTCTTGCGTTTTCCGCCGACTGTGCTGATCGGGCGGCACCAGGCGCTGTCGCGCGAGATCAAATTAGACTACTGCCATCGCCGCGGCATTGGTGTCGTTCGCCGCATTACTGGCGGCGGCGCAATCTATTTCGACGAAGGCCAGCTCGGCTGGGAGCTGGTGTTCAATCGCGCGACGCTCGGGATCGCGTCCCTAGCAGATCTCGCACGCGAGATCTGCGAGGCCGCCGCCGCGGGGCTGCGCAGGCTCGGCGTGAACGCCAAATACCGGCCACGCAATGACATCGAAGTTGACGGCCGCAAGATCAGCGGCACTGGCGGGTTCTTCGAAGACGACACGCTTTTTTACCAGGGCACGGTGCTCGTTGATATGAACCCGGCCGACATGGTGGCCGCGCTTAACGTCCCCGAAGCGAAGCTTGCCAAGCGAGCGCTCGATTCGGCGGTGCAGCGCGTGGTGACGCTCACGCAACTGCTCGGCGCCGCGCCGGGCATCGAAGCGATTCAGGACGCGCTGCTTGCGGGCTTTGCGGAGCGCCTCGGCATTGAGCCGGTGCGCGGGGAGGTTACCGCAGAAGAGGAAACGCTCGCCGCGAAGTATCACGACGAGGAGATCGGAACCGAGGCGTTCGTCGCGGAGATCGACGATCCGGATGCGGGCGAGGGGATGCTTTCGGCGACTCGCACTACCCCCGGCGGTACGGTCACCGCTTATGTGCGGCTGGAAGGTCCCGCACGCGAGCGCATCCGCGACACGCTCATCACCGGCGACTTCTTCGTCACGCCGCCGCGGACAGTTTTCGATCTCGAGGCGTCGTTGCGCAATGTACCCGTCGCGGAAGCTGGCGCGGCGATTGAGCGCTTTTTCGCGCAGTCCAAGGTGGGCCTCCTTACCATCGGGCCCGCGGATTTCCGCGCGGCGATCGAAGCCGCTATCGCGTCGGCCTAGCTTTCATTACTCGAAAAGCATTCTCGACCGCCCGTTTCGAGTCGTATCGCGATGAAGTTCGTTCATGTCGTGCAGCACACTTCGGCAGAATACCTCGGCCTGATCGAAGACCATCTGGAGGGACGCGGTGTGCGATTCAGGTATTGTCGGCCGTTCGCCGGAAAGTCACCGCTGCCGCGCGAGGACGCGCTCGGTGACGGATTGATTCTTCTCGGCGGCGGCCCTTGGGGGAGCGCCGGAACGCGTGACGTTCCGACGCTCGCACAGGAAATCGCACTAGCCCGCGCTTGCCTAGCGCAGGAACGGCCGATCGTCGGGATCGGGCTGGGGGCGCAGATCCTCGCGCTTGCCGCAGGCGGCCGCTCGGAGCCGGCCGACCTCGAATTTGCGGTGACGACGGCGCGCCGAGTAGGCGAGCGTGCTTTGAATGCCTATTTACCGGCCGAGTACCCGCTTGTGATCTACATGCGCGACCGGCCGGTACCGCCGGCGCACGCCGCTGTACTCGCCCAGGACGAGAATGGCCGCGCCGCGCTCTGGCAGATCGGACGCGCGGCCTTCGGCTTTGTCGGCCATCCGGGGATCAAGGTCGCGATGGTCGAGGATCTGATGATGGAGTTCGAAGAAGTGCCGAAAGACATCGAATCCGGGCTTGCGAAGCTCCGCGTAGTCCAGCGCAGCATCGAGGACGCGCTGGTGCCAATCATGACCGGCCTTACCCAGCTCACGGGTTGGATGCACGCGCCGGCCTAAGGGGGATTGCATTTTAGAAGTTACTAATATATTCTTTGTTTATACTCTTCTGGCCTTTCCCGCGAGGAGGGCGCCATGCCCAAGAAACTCGTCATCGTGATGGCCAACACCGATCCCCGCCACGGCGAGGAGCTCGGCGCGCCAATTTTCCAGGCATCCGTTGCAGCAGCGATGGACTACGAAGTCGAGGTTATCTGCACGGCCACCTCGGGACGGCTCATGAAGAAAGGCGTCGCTGAGAAGCTCTACGTCAAGGAAGGCTCGCCCAAGTCGGTCTATGACTTCATCAAGGAGGCGCACGAGGCTGGCGTCAAGTTCTATTGCTGCTCGCCCAACCTTGACCTCTTCGACATGAAGCAGGAGGACCTGATCCCCGAGTGCTCTGGAGTGGTCGGCGGGGCGCACCTTATCGAAGAGGTGATGGAAGACGACTGTAAGGTCATGACGTACTGATTTCCTGCACAAGCGACCATGACACATCCAGCTGCCACCCGCGTCCAGAAGAACGTCGGCGATCCAGTCTCCGAGAAAGCGCCGCTGCCGCGCGCGAAGCTCGAGGAGATCTTCGGCGACATCCAATCGGACTTGCGCTATGACCACGAGCTGAACGGCTGCCTCAACTGCGGCATCTGCACCGCGACCTGCCCTGCGGCGCATTACTACGATTTTAGCCCGCGCGAGATCGTCCAGTTACTTTGGACCGAGAATCTTGAAGGCATCTACGACGCGATGCAGGAGAAGATCTGGGCCTGCGCGCAGTGCTACACTTGCGCAGCGCGCTGTCCGTTTGGCAATTCGCCCGGCGGCTTGGTGATGCTGATGCGCGAGACGGCGATCAAGCACCAGATGCAATCGGCCAAGAATGTGCTGCGGCCGTTTAGCCGAGTGATGCTGAAGCTAATCTCGACCGGCAACCAACTCGCGCCCGACATGATCAACCGCGAGCAATTCGCCGACTGGGGACCCAATGTCTCCAAGATCGATGCGCCGCTCAAGATCCTGCGCAAAGCGATTCCCATGCCGACCCTCAACACGACGGCGACGGCCTGGGAAGTGAACCTGAAAACCTCGATCGAGCTCTACACGATCTGGGAGGAAACCGGGGTACTCAAGCAGCTCGAGGGGATCGACCAAACTCTGTTCGACGTCATCACGGACATCATGGACGAGAAGCGCGAGGACTGGAAAGACTTCCTCGCCGACCAAGATGACCAATCCAAAGGAGGCAAAGATGAATGAACATTTTACTGGCCATGGACCCGAATGGCGGGACTCGAATCTGAGCCCCGCCGAAGCGAAAATCGCAACCTCATGGGTCGAGCTGAAGATCGACAAGCGCGCGATGCTGACTAACAAGGAGCGCGTAGAGGACGTACGCGACCTCATGTGGCAGCTCGAGAAAGACGGCGAGATTGTCGTGCATCGCGTTTCCGACGAGCACGAGCCGGTCATGGTGAAAACGCTCTACGGCTGGGATAAGAAGATCCCGACGCGCCGGCTCTGGCATCACAAGTCGTGCGGCCAGTGCGGCAACATTCCCGGCTACCCGGCATCGCTCCTGTGGCTGATGAACCGGCTCGGAATCGAGTACCTCGACGAGACCGATCAGACCTCGTGCACGGCGTGGAACTACCACGGTTCGGGCATCGGCAACCTCGAGAGCTTAGCAGCAGTGTTCCTGCGCAATTTCCACCAGGCGTATGTGGCGGCGAAGGCCCAAGGCCTGCCTGCCGCCTACTACTATCCGCTCGTGCACTGCGGGACTTCCTTCGGCAATTACAAGGAAGTCCGCGGCTACCTACTGCACTCGGCGAAGCTCCGTGAGCGCGTGCGCCATATCCTCGCCAAGCTCGGCCGTTTGGTCGACGGCAAGCTCTTAATCCCCGAGGAGATCGTCCACTACTCGGAGTGGCTGCACGTAATGCGCGATCGCGTCGCGGCGCTGCGCGAGATCGATTGCAGCCACATCCGCGCGACAATCCACCCCGCATGCCACGTGTACAAAATGGTGCCCGAGGATGCGATCTACGACGACACGGTGCTCGGCGGTAATCGCCTGGCGGTCTCGACCAGCGTCATGGAGGCGCTCGGTGCGCAGGTGATTGACTACTCCACCTGGTACGACTGCTGCGGGTTCGGCTTCCGACACATTATCTCGGAGCGCGAATTTACACGCTCGTTCGCCATTGACCGCAAGATCCGGGTGGCCGTGGAGGAAGCGCAGGCCGACGTAATGATCGGCCATGACACCGGCTGCATTACGACGCTCGACAAGAACCAATGGATCGGAAAGGCGGAGGGTAAGGCGGTGGACCTGCCGGTGCTCGCCGACTGCCAGTTTGCCGCACTGGTGTGTGGCGCGCATCCCTACAAGATCGTCCAATCGCACTGGCACGCCTCGTCCACGGAGACGCTGATGGAGAAGCTCGGTATCGACTGGGAGGCAAAGAAAGCCGAGTTCGTCGCCTACCTAGACGAGGTCAAGGCTGGCAAGCCGGAGAATCTCTACGATCCGCGGCGCATGCTGACCTCGGGGCCGGGTTTCATTCCGATCGCGAAACGAGAATGACGAAGCCGATCCTCGTTGTCGGCGGCGGCCCCGCTGGGCTTACCGCGGCTCACGCGCTCGCGAGCGTCGGTCAGGGCTGCGTGCTGGTAGAAAAGGAGCCGCAGCTCGGCGGGGCGCCGATTCTTTCCGGGTATGCGAAACTTGTGCCTTCGGGCGAGTGGGCGAAGGACGCCATCGGTGGCATGGTGAAACGCGTCGAAGGCAATTCGCTCGTCACGCTGCACAGGAGTTCCAGGGTCGAGGAGTTTAGCGGGGGTCCCGGCGAATTCAATGCGCGCCTGTCCGACGGTTCGAAGCTGGAGGCAGGTGCCGCTATCCTGTGCACGGGATTCACGCATTTCGACTCGGTCAACAAGCCTGAATGGGGATTCGGAACGTTTCCGGACGTGGTGACGACCACGCAGGTCGAACAGATGCTCTCCTCCGGCCGGGGCATACGCTGTCCCTCTGACGGGCGCAAGCCGCAGCGGGTCGCGATCCTGCTCTGTGTGGGTTCACGCGACCGGCAGATCGGCCGCGAGTGGTGCTCGAAGATCTGCTGCACGGTGTCATGCAATATCGCCATGGAGATCCGCGAAGAGCTGCCCGATTGCCATGTGTACATCTACTACATGGACATCCGGACGTACGGCCTGAACGAGAGCTATTATTGGCGCAGTCAGGAGGAGTTCAAGGTTAAGTACATCAAGGCGCGCATCGCGGAAGTCACTTCCGACGGCCATAAACTAATCGTCAAGGGCGAAGACACGCTCGTGAAGCGGCCGATTACCATCCCCTTCGACATGGTGGTGCACGCAATCGGCATGGACCCGAACATCGAGAACAAATCACTCGCCAGGCTTTTCGGCGTCGAGCTTCAGGAGCACGGCCACATCGCCAAGGGCAGCGCGTATGGGGCGCTCGGCGAGACCTCGCGCGCCGGGGTGTTCGTCGCGGGCGCGGCAACCGGACCGGAGACGATCGACGATTCGATTGCGCAGGGCAAGGCTGCGGCGATGGCTGCGTTCGCGCTGGTGAACCCGGTCGCCGCACGATCAGGGGCTGCCTGAGGGGCAACAGGATGGTTTCGATGCCCACACGGGTGACGGCAAGCCTAGCCCAGCAGGAGCGGCCGCGGCTTGAGCTGAACGGACCGAAGCTCGCTCTCGCATTCGAGTCGCTCGTTGCCTGCTCGGAACAACATGGCGGCGTCGAGGCCTATGTCGAGGCGCTGCAGATCAAGTCGGCGATGTTCCGGGACGCGCTCGGTACCGGCGACGTTCTCGCGGTCGGCTTCTCCACGTTCAAGGAGCTGTTTGCGCATATCGCGACCGTGCGCCGCCGCATCGGCCCGTATCTCGAGCCCGGCGCGTTCGACGGGCTGCGCGCGTGCATTGCACGCTTGCTGGAGCGCCGCGAGGACACTTCGACAAGCGACTGGCGCATCGCGGAGTTCTGCGGCAGCTTTCCCGATGACCGGAGCCACCGCTGGGTGCGCGATCTCGCCGCGGAGATCCTTCACAACGTCGATCCTGAGCGCTATCCGCTGATGTGCCGATGGGTGTGGGACGCCGGCGCTAATACCGGCGTTATCCGGGAGATCTGGCACGCGGAGGACGTGGATCAGATCCACATTGACGTCGCGGACGGCTACGCGACTTTCCTCGTGCTGCGCGAGGAGTTCGCGCAGTACCTCGCTGCGAACGGCGTGTTTCGCGACGTGCTGCAGTATGTGGACGTCCTCACTGCCCAGGTATACGCCAACTACATCGGCGAGCGGGGCGGCACTTACCTGCGCGCCGACTTTGTGACGCCGGAGGCCCCGATGCTGCACACGCGGCGCATCCTCGGGCTTGACGGCGTGGACGCCAACGGCCGTACGCGCCTCAAGGCAATCGACGGCCGCGCCGTCGTCCTCGACGACGCGAAGCGCGTCGGCAACTGAGAGCGCTTGCTTTATGCCGATCCACGAAAAATCGCTGATCCGCCCGGAGAACATCAAGACCCACGACAAGCTTGTGATGGACGGCGTCGACGTCTCCGGCCACTGGAGCACGTTCATCGAACCGCGCGTCGTCACGAACTACAACGAGCGGCTCGAAGAGGAGATCGCGGGGCTGCCGGGGGGTGAGCACATCAACCGCTGCTGGCAGTGCGGGTCGTGCACCAACTCCTGCACGGTAAACGCGGTCAATCCGGATTTCAATCCGCGCTTCTGGATCTATCTCATCCGCATGGGAATGGAGTCAGAACTGCTGCGCGACAAGGACATCATTTGGCAGTGCGTCTCGTGTCACAAGTGCACCTACGCCTGCCCGCGCGATGTGGTTCCCGAGGGCGTGATGAAAGCGACCGCGCACTGGTTGGAGCTGAAAGGGCATACGCTGAAGTCAAAGTCGATGATCTTCGATGAGGAGTTCACCGAGCAGGTGATCGCCACCGGCAAGATCGAGGAAGGCCGCGTTATCCGGCGGTTTTTTGCGAAGACCGGTCAGCCGCTGTTGCAGGACTGGTTAGTCGAAATGGTGAAGCGCGTGGCGCGGCGGCTGCCCTTCAAGCAGGGCATCGCAATGGGGCTCGCCGCAGTGTTTCGCCCGCAAACCCGCGGCTGGGGCAGGGCCCGCGATGCGATTACCGAGTACGTACACGAACAGGAGGCGCTACAGCACAAGGCGCTTGGCCTCAAGGAGCCGAGATGAAACCAGAGTATCAACGCGTCGCGTATTACCCGGGCTGCGCGCTCGAGGGCACGGGGCATGCGTACAACCAGTCGACCAAAGCAGTCGGCAAGGCGCTTGGCCTCGAGCTCAACGAGGTCAAGAACTGGAACTGCTGCGGTGCGATGGAGGTGAAGAACATCGATCCCATGGTCCACACCTATCTGTCGTCGCGCGTGATGGCGATCGCCGCGAACCAGATGCAAGCCAAGGTGGTCATGGCGCCGTGCAACGGCTGCTATCACAACCTAAAGAAGGCCGAGCACGACCTCGCGCATGATGCGTCCTCCCGCGACGCGGTCGAGCGCATCTCGAAAAAGGCCGGGCATGAAACGTATCGCGCCGGGCAGATCGAAACCATCCATGCCCTTGACTGGATCAAGGACGGCGTTGGCGAGGACGAACTCAAGCGCCAAGTCAGGAATTCGCTCAAGGGCCTGAAGATCGCCAACTATTACGGCTGCATGTACTCGCGGCCAAGGCACATCTTTCCGGAAAAGGACCAAGGGCCGGGCAGCGAGTCCACCTCCAAGCCTCATTTCATGGATGACCTGCTCGCCGCGGCCGGCGCCGACAACGTCGAGTTTCCACTCAAGACTGCGTGTTGCGGCGGGGCGCACGTGCTCTCGGATAGCGATACCTCGACCAAGCTCGTGCTCAACATCCTACGCGCGGCGGAAGCCGCCGGGGCGGATGTGATCGCCACTGAGTGCCCGACCTGCCATTCGGGCCTCGAGATGCATCAGGTGCGCGCGGAGAAGGTGCTCGGGGAAAAAACTAAGGTGAGAATGCTCTACTTTACCCAGCTTCTTGGCATTGCGCTGGGTGTCTCCCCGCGCAAGCTCGGGATTCACGAGAACGTTTCCGACGGACACGCGGTCCTGATGGAGAAGGGGCTCGCATGAGGCCGCTCGCCGCCATCGAGGCGGAACTCGACGCGCTCGCACTGGCACCCGAGCAGCTACTGGCCGTTTCCGAGGAGATTCTCGAGAATTGGATAACCGCCCGCGGCCAGGTTCCGACGACAGCGGTGAGCGAAGGTTTCCGGTTGCTCGCGCTGCAGCGCCAGGGTGCGCGCGGCGTACCGAGCTTTAATGCCTGCCGCGAGAGCTGCCGCGAGATCGCGTATCACTTCAATCTTCTTCGCACACAGCCCGCTCACGGGGAAGCGGCTAAGCGCCGGCGCATGATGGCGCTGCTCGTGAAGCATCTCGTACTTTTTGTGCGGGGCAAGCTTGAGGTCGAAGGCTTGGGCGAATTCTGTTGCTCGTCCCGACCGCTCCGCGTAGAATCCTCCGTCGAAAAACGAACGGAAGGGCCATACGATGGCTAATGCGCGTGGATGCAACTTGCCAGACGATCTGCTGTATGACGTTGACAATCATATCTGGTACCAGGAGATGCCGGACGGCAATGTGAAGCTCGGCATGACCAGCGTCGCGACGGCGATGTCTGGGCAGCTGGTGGCGTTCACGCCCAAGAAAATCGGCCGGGCGATAGAGGCAGGCAAATCGTGTGCGACCGTCGAGTCGGGCAAGTGGGTCGGGCCGGCAAAGTCCTTAGTCGCAGGCGAGGTGATCGCGGTCAACGACGCGCTCGCCGCCAAACCGACGCTCGCCAACGAGGACTCGTACGGGGCTGGCTGGTTGGTGATCCTCAAGCCCCAGGATTGGCCAGGCATCAAGGCTAGATTGACGACCGGCGCCGATGTGGCGCAGAAATACGAGGCGAAAATGAATGCTGACGGGTTCGCCGGATGCGGCTGTGCAGCCGGTACAAAGCCGTGAAAGCGAGTGGGAGAACTATAAATCGAATGATGACAGTAAACGTGTCGGAACTGCAGGCAAAGGCGCTCATGGTCACCAGGCTCCTGAAGGCCATGGCCAATCCATCGCGGCTACTTGTCCTGTGCCAACTCGCGGGCGGAGAAAAGTCCGTGGGCGAGCTGGAATGCGCGGTCGGCCTGAGCCAATCGGCGCTTTCCCAGCACCTCGCCGTACTGCGGCACGAGAACATCGCGACGACGCGACGCGCGGGACAGAATATCTTCTATTTGTTGTCGAGCACCGAAGCGGCAGCTATCATGCATACGCTTTATAAGGTGTTCTGCAGCAAGGCCGCGAAGAAGGCCGCGCGAAATGCAAGAATGAAAGCCCGTAAGCCCGAGGCGACCTCAGTCCGACGGTTTGGGCACCGGAGTCGCGAGACAGCCTAGCAGCCGCTCCATGCGAAGGCGATGCAGTTCGCGCCAGCATTCAACGATATGTGCTTGCTGCTGCGGGTCACGCTTGCCTTGTTCAAACGCGTACACGGCCTCCAGCAGCTGCTCGAGTGGCTCATCCAACTCATGAGTGCGCGCATCGCCTTGGGTCCATCCGATGCGCGTTCCCGTCTTCTTGAAAGCCGTCGCATCCCGCGCGGTGCGAGCCAACTCCTGAAGTTTACGCAGGCGAGCGATGTCTTCGCGCAGAAGCTGCGCGCGGAACAGACTCTGCTCCTGCGCAACCATGCGTTCGAGGTCTTCAAGTAGTCGCATCAATCGTTGGGTATTTTACTTGGACAAGTCTGTAGGGATTGTCGTGCAACAACTTTAAGTAGCATTGGGAGCGTAAGTTAACCGGGTTGGTCTTCGCGGCCGGCTGTGACTTTCTCGAGCAGCCTCAGTACCCTTTTCAAGTATCGGCACTTTAACCGCGACATCATTATACAGCGCGTACACTGGTACGTGAGCTACAAACTGGGCCATCGGGATCTGGTCAAGATGACGGCCGAGCACCAGATAGAGCGTGTTTATAATGCGGTGCTCCGCGGGGTGCGGCGAATCATGGCAGAGTTCGAAAACCGCAGTATGCGTTTTGCCGGTACTGGTGCAACAGCATCGGGGCCATTGGGGGTGACGCGACCGGCCTCTCGCACCATATCTTTCGGTAATGGTAATCGATGCCTGGCAGGGAAACATCAGCGATGAAATTCCCTATTATTTCCCTGTTAGCGCGATGTCAATTCCTTGTCCCGAATCGTGCCTGGGATTTGGTCTGATGGCTGGGGATTGGCTCTGGATGCGCGTTTTGGTGAAACGGAGTATAGATGAAGCACTCAGATGCGCGAATTTTCCCTGTGTTTTTCCGTATTACAGGGAATTCGTCCCAGAGCAAGGTTCGCGCTAGACTGCCTCCACCGCCAGAACTGGACAATATCTTGTTCGTTCTAGATCATGCGCATGATTTATATGATTATCAACGCGCTGGTTGTCGCGCTGACCAACACTTGATGCACAGCAAGCACGTTGGCGCGAAGAATCCTGAAGAACAGGACGTTGGATGGGTCCTCGAGAAGCTGATAATCGTCGGTGACCGAATATCGTCGTCGGACGAAAAGCCTTGAAGGATTTTCCATATGATTCATGATTTGATCCAATTAATCGCAGAATACGGACTCTTGTTCGTTTTCGTGAACGTGCTGGCAGAGCAAATTGGGCTGCCGATTCCATCGGTACCAGCTTTGGTTATCGCAGGATCGTTGGCTATGGATGGAAAAATTTCCGCCTTAGATGCCTTCGGCGCTGCATTCGTCGCCTGCATGATTGCCAATGCGATTTGGTACGTCGCGGGTTGGTACTACGGTCGGAGTACGCTTAAGCTCCTTTGTCGTATTTCGGTTTCACCAGACTATTGCGTGCGCCAGACCGAAGTTCGTTTTGGGCGCTGGGGCGGGCTAACCCTGGTATTGGCAAAGTTCTTTCCTGGATTGTCGACGATCGCACCGCCATTGGCGGGTGCCATGCGATTAGGCAGAATTCGGTTTTTGCTATTGAATGGTCTTGGAATAGCTATCTGGGCCGCTGTAGCGATAGGTGCGGGAATGCTTTTCCATTTGGAGATAAGCCACCTTATCTTGCTTTTGGACGAGTTCGAAATAGCAGCGGTCGAAGTCATATTCACATTGTTAGCACTGTATATTGCCACCAAGTGGTGGAAACGGCGGCGTTTTTACAGAATGTTGCGGGTTGCGCGAATCACCGTAGATGAATTGCACCGACTGTTTGATCAGGGGCAGAAACCGGTGGTCGTAGATGTGCGCTCGTCAATTTCTCGAGATCAGGACCCACGCTTTATTCCCGGCGCTTTGGCAATGGATATTGCAGAAATAGACAAACGGCTTGAGCAACTGCCGATAGACCGCGAAATTATTTTTTATTGTACTTGCCCGAACGAGGCGTCAGCGGCTTTTGTCGCAAAAAAATTGATAACCCTCGGCTATACTCGAGTTCGTCCGCTGCAAGGCGGGTTAGATGCTTGGATTAAAGCCGGTTTTGAGATCGAGCATCAATCTGGAGTCCTAGGGCGCGTAGCGCCGGTTAGTGGCGTATTGCCAGCCTGACATTTATGAATTTTTTTGCACGTGTTGCAATGCCGCGACTGAATTTCGTCATTTTTGCGATTTACGTTAGTTAGCCACAATCAACAGAAAAACAAAAAATTATCCGCAGGTTCTTTCACTTAGCAGCGCTCATATTCGGGCTAGGCTTCGACTGCCGTTTAGTTCAGGCAATTTGCCAAAATCGACATAAAGGGGTCGTCCTTCTAGCGTGTAGCAGCAGATCGGCAAGCGGCTAAACGTTTTGAAAGTAATGCACAATCGGGATCGACGAGATTGAACTAACGCGTCCGAAATGAAGGTCTGTGCACAGAAATTGGGTAAGGCACCATCTTGCGCTTTAGCTAGCGACCTCAAAGGTATTTGACCAGCGAAACAATGTAACGGCATGGTCAATTTTTCCAGTTTAGGTCCCGTATGGACTAGAAATAGGGCTTTATCTCTGATTATCCTGGCCTATTTGCAAGAAAATCGCCACTAATTGGCAAATTTTTCAAAATCGATCTTGGTTTCAATTGCCGAGGTTACTTACGGTGTGGACATGATGCATAGGGCAGGATTTTCTGTCGCTCCTGTATAAGGAAACCGAGGCGGTTGTTGATGCCCCGCAAAATGAACGGCGCCAAGCGCCTCAGACGATCGCTACTTAAGTCCGGTTCGGCTTGCCGAAGAATGGCTTAGCAGATTAAAAAAGCTAAACTATTTCTTGCCATATAGACGAAACTTCTCTTGGCCTGACTTGCATTCAGTTCTATAGAATTTGCAACGAAGGCACCGGAGCTTACCACTCTGAATTGAAACTTTTGCGGCGATGCAAAGAAGCTTGGGTCGTGGATTAAAAGTGCACTGAAAAGTTAATGCCCCAAAGATTATTGGAACGAGCTAATTTCAGTTAGGCGCCGCAAAATGACTGTTTATTGACGCATAATCCGAAATTCGGTTAATCGGATATTATGGAATGCAGCCGAAAGTTCATTGTGAATAAGGGCTTGCTGGTCACTGGGTTCAAGCCATTATTTTGAAAGCGCAACTCGTTTTATCTGACTCACGTTACTTGGGACTTACTGAAGGAAGCGCGGTTTTTGGCGCGCCAGAAGGTCCGGCACCATTCAACTTAGTTCTTTCGGAACGCCCTCAGAGATTCTTTCAGACAGTCGGTGTGGCTGTGTCGGTGTTCGATCCACATTTTCTTCATCAACGGACAGCAAGGGCCATCGGGTTCGCTCGGGTTGGCATTCATTAATGCCCAAGACGTCAGAAGGTATTACGTTCAATCAGTTGTGAGATTTCGCCAGAAAGGAAAAACGTGGCACCAGCGAGCGGTGCTGGGAATTCCTGGTCTAGCGCGATTCACGCAATGCTTTCCTTGGAAGTTACCTTGTGCTTCCCCTCGTTGAACCTTCCGACTAACGCACAAGTTTTGCCAGAATTTGGATTTGGCTTCTCGTCCCAAAGAATATCGCAATCGATTTCGGGTTAAACAAAGTTAAACAAAAAACGCTAAAAGTCCATTTTCCACCTAGGAATGTGATATACATGACATCGCAAGTCTATGTTTTGCTGCTAACATTGGCGCAGGCATGGATGTTGCTGCATTAAGGTCTAGAACAAATAGCGGGCTACAGCAATAGCCCGCTTTGCTTATAAATAACAAAGAAACAATTACTTATCGACGCTGGATTAGAATGCACAGACCAAACGGATTGGGTTGCAGGTTTCTAATTGTGGCAGCAATATACGTTGCCGGGCAGCTTGCATACGCAAATCCTGTGGGTCCCACGGTCGTCAATGGCCAAGCCACATTTGCAACCCAGGGCCCGCTCTTATCAGTCACCAATACCCCTGGTGCAATCATAAATTGGCAGCAATTTTCAATCGCTTCCAATGAAACCACCCGCTTTATTCAGCAATCGGCCGCGAGCGCGGTTCTGAACCGTGTAATCGGCGTCGATCCTTCGCAAATTTTTGGTTCGCTGCAATCGAATGGCAGGGTTTTCCTAATCAACCCCAATGGCATTTTGTTTGGCGCCAATTCGAAGATCGACGTCGCTGGATTGGTGGCTTCGACGCTGAACCTTTCAAATGCGGATTTCATCGCCGGCCGCTTGAATTTTGTTGGCGATCCGGCAAAGGCTGCCGCGGTTGTTAACCAAGGCCGCATTACTGCAAGCGCAGGCGGAAGCGTTTATTTGCTTGGTAGTGCCGTTGACAATCAGGGAGTCATCACAGCGCCTAACGGCGACATCGTACTTGCCGCGGGCAAGTCGGTACGGGTGACCGAAGGAGCCACGCCCGGTGTTCAAGTAGAGATTACAGCGCCTGCGGATAGCACCGTCAACTTGAGCAAGCTTGCTTACGGTGGTGGCGGGATTTATGCGGGTTTAGTCAAGAACAGCGGCGTCGTGAACGCCGATTCGGCCGTACGTAGTGCTGACGGCAGCATTATCCTCAAGGCTTCCAATGACGTAACGCTTGATTCCGGCAGCCGTATTTCGGCAAGCGGTGGCAACGGCGGACGCATCGTGGTCGAGGCGCAACAAGGCACAGCCGCGGTATCGGGAAATGTCGAGTCCGTCGGCAGGGAGGGAAAGGGTGGAAGCGTTGCGATCGTCGGCCAACAAACCGGTTTGCTCGACGGCGCGCAGGTTGATGCATCCGGAGCTACTGGTGGCGGTTCGGTACTTATTGGGGGGGACCTCCACGGCGGCAACATTCTTGATGGGAATCTTGCACTTGCCAATTCGCAACGCACTTATGTTGCGGCAAGCGCAAGTATCCATGCGGACGCGCTTCAGTCAGGCAGTGGCGGCAAAGTTGTTGTATGGGCGGACGAAGCGACGAAGTTTTATGGAGCGATTTCTGCCCGGGGCGGCGCAACTAATGGTAACGGTGGTTTTGTCGAAACTTCCGGTAAGGGTTGGCTGGATTATCAGGGGTTCGTTGACGTGCGGGCTCCGATGGGTGCTGCCGGAACGCTACTCCTCGATCCAACCAACATTTATATTGCGTTAAATCAGGCCAATGCCACGACTGCCGGAATGTCGGGGACAGATAGCACCGCCAATACCGGTAGCGGCGGCAATCCCAATATTTTCCAGGCGTCAGGCGCCGTTCAGGATTCGCTGCTCACCACTGGAAATCTTAATACCGCGTTGGGAAGTGCCAACGTGGTTGTTACGACGAATAATGCTGCAGGGGCCGGCGCGGGCAATATCACGGTGGTTGATCCTGTCACCTGGGCTTCAACGAACTCACTCACACTTACAGCTGCAAATAATATTTCAATAAATGCCAGCATCACTACCGGAGCGGCCGGATCGACGTTGATCCTCAATGCCCCCGGCAATGTGACGCAAACGGCTGTTATCGCTGGATCGGGCGGTTTGACTCAGAACGGCGCTGGGACGGTTACGCTTAGCCAAGCGAACACCTACACGGGCGTGACCACGGTGAATGCGGGCACGCTGAGCTTTAACAGTATTGCCAACGTGAGCGGCGGTTCAAGCGCATTGGGTGCGCCCACGACGGTTGCCAACGGGACGATTGCATTGGCGGGAGGGGCAACG
>DASPRE010000042.1:0-14564 GCA_035624615.1 Burkholderiales bacterium
GCGTAAAGCAGACTTCCGCAACGTGATGATCATCATGACCACAAACGCCGGGGCGGAGTCGCTTTCCAAAACGGCCATCGGCTTCACTCCCAGCAAGCAGCCGGGAGACGAAATGGTGGAAATCAAACGGCTGTTTACGCCGGAATTCAGGAATCGACTGGATGCCACCATTTCCTTTGCCGCGCTCGACCACGAGGTGATTCTGAGGGTGGTGGATAAATTCCTGATGCAGCTTGAAGAGCAGTTGCAGGAGAAAAAGGTGGATGCGCACTTTACCGACACGCTAAAGACTTACCTGGCAAAAAAAGGTTTCGATCCGATAATGGGCGCGCGGCCTATGGGCAGGCTGATACAGGATATCATCCGCAGCGCGCTTGCTGATGAACTTCTGTTTGGCAAACTCAGCAACGGCGGCAAAGTAACGGTTGACATTGACGACCAGGAAAAAATACGCCTGATCTTTGCTGATCAAGCCGAAAGTGTAGTTTAGTCTGCGACCTCCCCCGAAAGCCCCCTGAGCAAGCCCCGGGGCGCGCCATCATAAACAAGCCCCAAATTCAAGATTAGC
Source organism: Burkholderiales bacterium (assembly GCA_035624615.1). GTDB lineage: Bacteria > Pseudomonadota > Gammaproteobacteria > Burkholderiales > JAHFRG01 > JAHFRG01. Next base: position 569 of record DASPRE010000042.1, read on the forward strand.
CAGGGGCTGCAGGAGAAGTCATGAGATCAAAAGTTGCGCTCTATTCGGCAATGCTAATATTTACCGTGTATTGCGCAACCAGCCGAGTAATCGCCGCGGATTCGAATTACGCACGTAACTTAGCGGCGGGCTGCGCTAACTGTCACGGCACTGACGGAAGAAGTGTAGGTGTTGTACCGCCGCTCGCCGGTCTTGATAAGAACTACATCATCCTCCAAATGCAGGATTTCAAGCACGGCAGACGACCTTCCAGCATCATGCAGCAGATCGCCCAAGGCTACAGCGACCAACAAATCGAGTTAATGGCGCAATATTTCGCCGTGCGGAAATAGGCAAAATTGTGGCATTTTCGAGACGCCAATTCATCAAATGGACTTCCGCATCCGCGGTGCTCAGCGCCGCTTTTCCCGGCTGTGCAAGTACAGGAAACAGCACATCTCCGCGCGTGGTTGTGATTGGCGGTGGCTACGCTGGTGCAACCGCGGCTAAATATGTAAGGCTCTGGGGACCCAACATCGATGTGACAATGATTGAACGCGAACCCGAATATATTTCCTGCCCGCTTTCCAACCTCGTGTTGGGGGGCAGCAAGAGCATTTCAGAAATTGCGTTGGGTTACCAGGGATTAGGCAGATATCAAGTCAAGCTCGTGAGTGACGAAGCGCTTTCAGTAGATACACATAAGCGCACTATACGGTTAGCGCGTGGCGGCGACCTGAGTTATGACCGTCTAATAGTGGCTCCAGGCGTTCATTTCATGTATGAACAAATACCCGGGCTCAATAATCCTGAGGCACAGCAACAGGTGTTACATGCCTGGAAAGCGGGTGCACAGACCACTGCATTGAGAAAACAGCTTCAGGCGATGTCCGATGGCGCAGTCTATGCGCTGTGCATTCCCAAGGCTCCTTACCGCTGCCCGCCCGGTCCTTATGAACGCGCTTGTCAGGTAGCGCATTATTTCAAGGCACACAAGCCCAATTCGAAGGTACTGGTACTGGATGCCAACGAAGACGTGCAGTCGAAAAAAGCGATTTTTATAGCGGCTTGGTCCGAACGCTATGCCGGCATCGTCGAATACCGCCCTAACAGCGTATTAGTAGATGTGGACATCGCCACGGTTACCGCAAAGCTGGAATTCGAAGACGTTAAAGCCGCGGTACTCAATGTCGTGCCGCCGCAGCGCGCAGGCAATATCGCGCTTAACACCGGATTGATAACCACCAACGGCCGCTGGTGCGAGGTGGATTTCCTGACCTATGAATCAACTGCTCAGAAAAATATCCACGTGCTGGGCGACGCGATACTCGCCGCTCCGGCAATGCCTAAATCCGGGCACATGGCGAACCAGCAAGCCAAAGTTTGCGCCGCCGCGGTGGTGGCTTTACTTAACGATCAGCCGGTCAATGAGCAGCCGACGATAAACAATGCCTGCTACAGCTTCATTTCTGACCGGGAAGCGGCGCACGTGGTTTCGGTTCACCGTTACGACCCGCAGAAGAAAACCATGCTCGTGGTGGAAGGCAGTAGCGGATTTTCGGCAGCGCCAAGCGAACTCGAGGGACAGTACGGCTGGGGATGGGCGCAGAATATTTGGGCCGATATGGTGTCGTGACCGGGACTAGCGCTTGAACGGGCTGTGCTCGGTGAGTTCGTCGATATAATGCCCGACGCTGCGCGTTTCTTGGGCCAAATACTTTTCAACAGCTCTCAAGAATTGCGGGTGGGCCAGCCAATGAGCGGACCAGGTTTTTACCGGCAGTAAACCACGCGCCAGCTTGTGTTCCCCTTGTGCACCGCCTTCGAAATAGCGTATCCCGCGTGCTATGCAGTATTCGATTGACTGGTAATAGCAGGTTTCAAAATGCAGTCCCGGCACAAACTCCAGCGCTCCCCAATAACGCCCGTATACGCGCTCTTGGCTTTGGAAATTGAGCGCAGCCGCCAACGGTATACCGTTACGCCGCGCAATAATCAGCAGCATGTGCTGTGGCAGTGCTTCTCCCAGCCGCATGAAAAACTCGAGATTGAGATAAGGCGTGGAAAAGTGTTCGCGGTAAGTACGGTTATAGCAAGTGGTGAAAAATCTCCAATGTGCTTCAGTGATGGCGGCTCCCTCCAGCCATTCGCAGGTGATTCCGGCATTCTGCACATTGCGGCGCTCCTGCCGGATGTTTTTTCTTTTGCGATGACTGAGCGTTTCGAGGAACTCGGCAAAATCGCGGTAACCAGGATTGTGCCAGTGGAATTGAAGTCCTTCTCTTAGCAGGAGACCGTGCAATTGCATTTGTTGAGCTTCAGTATCCTGCGGAAACAAACAGTGCAGCGAGGACGCGCCTGATTCCCGCGCGAGTTCCACCGCCGCGTTCAGCATCAGCGATTTTTGCTCCGGCGTTTTTGCTAGCAGGCGGTTGCCGGTAATGGGCGTGAACGGCACTGCGCAAAGCAGCTTCGGGTAATAGCGATGGCCGGAGCGCCGGTAGGCATCCGCCCAAGCCCAATCAAAAACATATTCCCCGTAGGAATGTGCCTTCAAATAAAGAGGCATGGCCCCCGTCAACCTGTCGTTTTGCCACAGAGTGATAAACCGCGGAGTCCAGCCCGTTTCGGGACACGCGCACCGTGTCTCGTGCAGCGCGCTGAAATATTCGTGGCGCTGAACAGGGACGTCACCTGCCAGCTCGTTCCAGGATTGGGCCGGAATTTCACGGACCGTGTCAAGAATCCTGATTTGATATGCGCAGTCCATGACAACCGCTTTGACAAGCAATTTCAGCAAATAGATGCACGCGGAGAAATCAGTCCAGTGTCGTCCAGGCGTTTTTTTGTCATTCTCGGGTCGAATTCGTAGAGCAGTTCCATGACTTCCGCTGCTTTATGCTGCTGGTTGAGGCGGTAATGTCTCCCCCTTCTTTAAATAGCTTCATGTCAAGGTCGTTGGCTTCAATGTGATTTCATAATGGACGGACGTGGTTGGAATTTCTAAACATTGTGGCGGTTCGGTTCAGGCGGCGCAAGAAAATAATGTTATATTGGTGTGATGAAAATTGCAGTCGCTCAACTCAACGCGACAGTCGGTGACCTATCCGGTAATGCAGCCAAAATCCTGGGCTTTGCTGATCAGGCCAAAGCTGGTAACGCGAGTATCATTGTAGCCCCGGAATTAAGCCTTTCCGGATATCCGCCAGAGGATCTGCTGTTGCGTGACGGGTTTTACCGCGCAACCCAGGAAGCTCTAGATGAATTGGTGAATAAAGTGCGTGGCATCACGTTGGTGGTTGGCCATCCGGTTGCGTGTGAAGAAAAGCGCTATAACGCCGCTTCGGTGATCAGGGACCGTAGGATCATTGCAACGTATCATAAGTTGAAGCTCCCGAATTACACGGTATTCGACGAACAACGCTATTTTGTACCGGGAACCGAGGCGTGCGTGTTTGAGCTCGAAGGTGTACGTTTTGCGGTGAATATCTGTGCCGATATTTGGGAGCAGGATGCAGCGCAACTTGCCAAACGAGCGGGTGCACAAGTACTTTTGGTGCTAAACGCTTCTCCATACCACATGAACAAGCAATCCACGCGCTACGAAGTGGTGCAGGAGCGCGTGCATGAAACCGGAATGGCGATTATTTATGTCAATCTGGTCGGCGGGCAAGATGAGCTTGTATTCGACGGCGCTTCATTCGTGGTGAATCAGAAGGGCAAGGTCACACACCAATTTCCGGCGTTTCGCGAGGGGCTTTACTGGGTGACGCTCAAAAATGGAGTTCTTGAGCCCGGCGAAAAGGCGCCGCCGCAGCCGTTGGAAGCCACCGTTTATCAGGCGCTGTGCGTAGGCGTACGCGATTATGTGACGAAAAACAATTTCCCTGGAGCGCTGATAGGACTTTCGGGCGGGATAGATTCGGCGTTGACGGTCGCAATTGCTGCAGATGCACTTGGACCAGACAAGGTACGCGCCGTGATGATGCCTTCAACTCATACCGCCAAGATAAGCCTGGAGGATTCGCGAAGAATTGCCCAAAATCTGGGTGTGCACTATAGCGAGATTCCAATACAGCCAATGTTTGAGCAGTATCTCGCAGTATTGGCGCCTGAGTTTGCCGGCCTGCCTACTGATACCACCGAAGAAAATATCCAGGCGCGAATCCGCGGCACCTTGCTCATGGCGCTCTCAAACAAATTTGGCGCGATCGTGCTTACCACCGGCAACAAAAGTGAAATCGGAGCGGGCTATGCAACGCTGTATGGGGACATGGCAGGTGGGTTTGCGGTGCTAAAGGATATAGCGAAGACCATGGTTTACCGGCTAGCGCGCTACCGCAACAGCTTGTCTGACGTGATACCAATCCGTGTCTTGGAGCGCGCCCCTACTGCCGAACTAAAACCCGATCAATTTGACCAGGACAGTTTACCGGCGTATGAGACTTTGGATGCCATTATGGAGGCCTACGTGGAGCGGAATTTAAGCCCCGAAGAAATTATCCGCACTGGCTTTAGCGCAGAAGACGTGCTGCGCGTGGTGCAACTTATTAGGAACAGTGAATACAAGCGTCGCCAATCGCCAGTGGGAATTCGCATCACCCACCGCGGATTCGGCAAGGACTGGCGCTATCCGATTACCTCAAAGTATCGGGATATTTGATTCGTATCAAGGTGCGGCGTAACGTTCATTTATTTTGGTTTTGGCACAATACCTATTCTTAATTTCAAAACTTGGAGAGCTCTGGTGAAAAAAATCGAGGCAGTAATTAAGCCGTTCAAACTTGACGAGGTTCGCGAGGCCTTGTCTGCAATTGGGGCAAGTGGCCTTACCGTGACGGAAGTGAAAGGTTTCGGCAGGCAGAAGGGCCATACCGAGCTTTATCGCGGTGCCGAGTACGTGGTGGATTTTCTACCCAAAGTAAAAATCGAAGTAGTGGTGCCCGAGAAACTTTCCGATGCGGCAATCGAAGCAATCGTGAAAACCGCGCGCACCGGCAAGATTGGCGATGGCAAAATTTTCGTAACTTCAGTGGAGCAGGTGGTGCGCATCCGCACCGGCGAAACTGGTGAAGCGGCGATTTGATGACCTTAGTATTCGAAATTCAATGGTGAGAAATTGATTCCTCTCGCAATCAAGATTTATCCTTCAATCCCTCAGCAACACTGTCATAGCGCCACTCCCGCCGTCTACCAGGCGTGCTTCGCAATACGCCAGGATCTCTTCGCGCTGCGTAAGCCAAGCACGCACCTTGTATTTCAGGACCGGCTCGCGGTTTTTCGAGCCCAAACCCTTCCCATGAATAATGCGCACACAGCGCAGGCCGCGTTTTCTGCTTCTATTCAAAAATGCTACCAAACTTGAACGTGCCTCATCGCTGTTATGCCCGTGCAAATCCAGCTCGTCTTGCACTACCCAATGGCCCCGACGCAATTTTTTTAGAATCTGCTTCGATAGCCCCGGCCGCAGGAAAGAACTCTCATCTCCGGACTCACAAGGGGGCACCCAGTCGGAAAGCGATTCGGATAGCGCGGCCTGTTCATCGCGCAAGGTTTGCAAGGGCAACGGAGGCAGGGGCTTTGCCGCTGGTTGCACCCGTCCGCTGTGGGATAACGGCTTAACGCCTTCCACGGCCTGCCGAAACAACTTCTTTTCCTCTTCCGACAGGGGTGGCACCTTGCGGGAACCGCCATTGCGGAACTTCATCGGCCAAGTTCGTCCAAATATTTTTCCGCATCGAGCGCGGCCATACAGCCCGAGCCCGCGCTGGTTACCGCCTGGCGGTAAACATGATCCTGAACGTCGCCCGCTGCAAACACTCCGGCGACGCTGGTTGCCATGGAGTTGCCCTGGTTTCCGCCGCGGGTAATGATATAGCCGTTCACCATTTCCAACTGTCCCTTGAACATATCGGTGTTAGGCGTATGTCCTATTGCGATAAACACCCCTTGCAGGTCGAGTTTGGTGACGTCGCTGTTTTTGACATTTTTAATGCGCACCCCGGTCACACCGCTGTTGTCGCCGAGCACTTCTTCCAGCACATGATTCCAGGCGATCGTCACGTTGCTGCTGCGGGTTTTATCCATGAGCTTATCAATCAGTATTTTTTCTGCGCGGAATTTGTCGCGTCGGTGAATCACGGTCACCTTTTTGGCGATATTCGATAAATAAAGTGCTTCTTCCACGGCGGTATTGCCTCCGCCGACCACTGCAACATCCTGCCCTTTATAGAAAAATCCGTCGCAAGTCGCGCAGCCAGACACACCCTTGCCCATGAATGCCTGCTCCGACGGTAGGCCGAGATATTTGGCCGATGCGCCAGTGGCGATGATCAGGGCATCACATGTGTAACTTCCCTCGTCGCCGACCAGCATGAGCGGTTTTTCGGCGAGCTTTGCAGTATGAATGTGGTCGAAAATGACCTCAGTTTCGAAGCGTTGCGCGTGTTTAAGAAACCGCTCCATCAATTCCGGCCCCTGTACACCAGCGGGATCTGCAGGCCAGTTTTCAACGTCGGTGGTGGTCATGAGCTGCCCCCCTTGCGCCAATCCGGTAATTAATACCGGTTTAAGGTTGGCGCGCGCCGCGTAAACAGCCGCCGTGTACCCGGCGGGTCCGGATCCCAAAATCAATAATCGGCAATGTTTGGGATTCATAATGTATAGTGAATTCTAATGTTGCATTGAATAGCAATACACGAAGTTTGTGGCGCCAAGCCAGTTTTCAAGTGGAGCGGCATTTACGTGCAAGCAAAATGATTCGCGCGAATTTAGCAGCAATAAACAACGCTGTCGAGTAATGGTTAAGTCAAAGAACGATGTTTTTTTACGGCTTATTGTCCTATAATCGCTAGGCTATGATAAGTTAGATTAAGGAGAGCAGTGGCGCCGGCGCGAATAATAATGCATACCTGCCTGGGTTTCGCTGTAATGGTAGCCAGCGCTGCAGCGCAGGAGGCCAAATCTCCGGCGGCACCTCGTTTCGATATAATCCGTTTCGACGTTGAAGGCAACTCCTTGCTCGAACCCAGCGAAGTTGAAGACATCGTTTCGCGCTATACTGGCAAACAAAAAGATATTGCAGACGTACAGCGCGCGCAACAAGCTCTACAAGATGCTTACCAAAAAAAAGGTTATCGCGCGGTACAAGTCATTCTTCCCGAGCAAGTGGTGAATAAGGGCATAGTGCGTTTCAAGGTCATTGAAGCGCGCGTCGGGAATATCACCATAGAGGGCAACGAGCATCACGACGACGCTAATGTACGCCGGAGCCTCCCCAGCCTGAAGCAAGGTTCCCCACCGAATGCTCGCGATATTGCGGCTGAACTTAGAGTGGCAAACGAAAATCCTTCGAAGCAAACCACGGTGATATTCAAACCCAGCAATCAGCCGGAAGAACTGGATGCCGCCATTAAGGTTTTCGACGAAAAGCCGTGGAAAATATATGCCTACGGCGACAACACTGGGGACAGTCAGACGGGGATTTACCGCGTGGGTGCTGGCTTTCAGGTCTCAAATCTTTTTAACATGGATCACGTTTTTACTTTCCAGGCTCAGACATCCCCTGATCATGCGGATACGGTAAAAATCTTCGGCGGCAGTTACCACATACCGCTTTACCGCGCGGGCGATTCCATCGATGTCATTGCAGGTTATTCCGATGTTAACTCCGGTAACGTGCAGAATCTATTTAACGTGAGTGGCAAGGGTACTATCGTTTTACTGCGCTATAATTATTTATTGCCCCGAATCGGGGAGACTTACGAGCAAAAATTGTCCTTCGGAATGAATTACGAGGCGTTCAACAACAATGCTAGGACAGGAGGATCCTCGATTTCGGTGGTTCCCAACATCACCGTGCATCCCGCAAGCGTAACTTATTTCGGTAACTGGCACCTTCCTTACACCGAGGTGGCATTTAATGCCGGCTACTCAATGAATATTCCCTGGGGCGACGATGGTGACCAGGCGGCTTTCCAGGCAGCGCGCTTTGGCGCGACCGATACTTATCACATCCTTGCGCTTGGCTTAGGCGGGCTCCAGACATTGCCGTATGATTTCCAGTTCCGGGCGGCCATTAACACACAAATAACCCAGGATGCGCTTGTACCCGGGGTACAGTATGGCATCGGGGGCTTCAATAGTGTGCGCGGTTTCCACGAGCGCGCAATAATAAACGATGCAGGATACCAAGGAACGGTGGAAGCCTATTCGCCCGATCTTGGCGGCTGGTTACAGCTGCCGAGTGTGCACACGCGTTTGCTCCTTTTTTACGACTATGGCGATGTATGGCGCAACCACGCCTTGCCTGGCGAAATACAAAACGAGTTTATTTCCAGCACCGGCTTCGGCGTCCGTTTATATCACAAAAATTTCAGCGTGCGAGCCGATTTTGCCACGGTACTCCACCCGGGAGACGACGAGACAAGCTGGAGCAAGCGCGCCCACGTCGGAATCGTTTTTGTGTATTAAAATGGATGGATAGCGGACACCTTATCGGATTGATCTTATGAATACTTCAATGAACGAATTGCTGGGAAATGTCGCGTTGTTTTCCGGCTTGCAGGCAGAAGAACTCACAGCGATGGCGCGCGTAGCTGTCGCTAGAAATTTTGCCAAGCACGCCATTATCTTGCACGAGGGTGACAAGACCGACGCGCTATACATCATCGGCTCTGGCAAGGTCAAAGTAGTACTGAGTACTGGCGGCGGTAAAGAAGTTATTTTGGCTATCTTGGGGAAAAGCGAATTTTTTGGAGAAATGTCGCTGCTGGACCAACAGCCTCGCTCAGCCGATGTGGTCGCCATGGAACCGACCCAATTATTCGCGATTTCTAAGGCCGATTTTGTCAACTGCCTTGCACACAATCCGCAAATGGCGTTCAAAATCATTCAAGGGCTGATACAAAGGTTGCGCAGCGCCGACAGAAAGATTCAAAGCCTGGCGTTGATGGACGTCTACGGCAGGGTGGCGAGAACCCTGCTTGATTTAGCGAAGCCTGAAAACGGTAAACTGATAGTGGGTGAAAAACTTTCGCAACAGGACCTTGCAGACATGATAGGTGCTTCACGCGAGATGGTGAGTCGCATATTGAAAGACCTTGCACTCTCCGGGCACATCCGTTTCGAAGCCAGAAGAATTATCGTCAATGAAGGGTTGCCGGCGAAGACCGCAAGCGTTTCGAAATTGTGACCCGAGGTGGACCGCGCCGGGAATCAACGCTTAGATACCATCAACGTGTTTTAGCAGCAGGGTTTCTAATTCGGCAGCTTCCCTGCGCGGCGACACACGTTTTTTGTTCAATGCCGAAACATAAATTAGGCTGCGTTGCGCTTTCAACTTGATATAATCTGAATTGCAAGTTGAGTTTGCGAAGCAACGATGCTTTCCCCCTACAACAGATCCAAATCGGACGAGCGCAGGCCGCTGCCGCCCAAGCTCGCGGCACTGCTACGCGAATCGTGGTGGTTGGCGCTGGTCGCGGTAGCGTTATACGTAGTGCTGGTGCTGGTAAGCTACGATAGGTTTGATCCCGCTTGGTCACAATCCAACCACGTCGCTGAGGTGCAAAACCTGGGAGGTCATATTGGCGCTTGGCTTGCCGACATTCTGCTCTATCTATTCGGAATTTCCGCTTATTGGTGGGCGGTGTTTCTTCTGTTTGCGACTTGGTGGGGTTACAAACGCATTGACAGCGTGGGTTCAAGTGACCGCCGGTCGTTTATCGTTGCCGCTTGCGGGTTTGTCATACTGCTTATCGCCAGTAGCGGGATGGAGGCAGTGCGCTTCTACAGCATTAAAGCGGTGCTGCCGCTCGCGCCCGGGGGCATGCTGGGTGCAATAATCAGCAAGGTTGCGGTAAATGCTTTGGGATATGTCGGAGGCACGTTAGTTCTGTTGATGCTGATTGCTATCGGCCTCACGCTGTTCAGTGGCCTTTCTTGGATAAAGCTGTTCGAACGTATCGGCGGTTTAATTGAAGACAGCTACCTGTTCGTAATCGAATCATTGCGGAGCTGGCGGGATAGGCGGGTAGGCAAGGTGGCGTCGAGCCGGCGCGAGGTGTTCGTTGAAGTAGAAAAAAAGCGCCTCGAGGACCATCAACCGATCCACATCGAACGGCCGATTTCGGAAATCCCCAAGTCGGCGCGCGTCGAGCGTGAGAAACAGGTACCGCTATTTGAAGACTTGCCGGATACACCCTTGCCCCCGTTACATCTGCTCGATAAACCGGGCGATGAAGTTGAGGCGCTGTCCGCCGACACGCTGGAATTCACTTCGCGATTAATTGAGAAAAAGTTAATGGATTTCGGAGTGGAGGCGAAGGTAATGGCGGCATATCCGGGCCCGGTAATCACGCGCTTCGAGATTGAGCCCGCGGTTGGAGTAAAAGGCAGCCAGATTGTTAATTTGGTGAAGGACCTCGCGCGAGCGCTTTCAGTGGTGAGCATTCGCGTAGTAGAAACCATACCCGGCAAGGCCTGCATGGGCCTGGAAATTCCCAATCCAGAGCGCCAGGTGGTACGGCTTTCGGAAATTCTGAGCTCGCAGGCATACGCCGAGATGACGTCGCCGCTCACCCTCGCTTTGGGCAAGGATATCAGCGGGAATCCGGTGGTGGCCGATCTTTCCAGAATGCCGCATATACTGGTCGCGGGCACCACGGGCTCCGGCAAATCGGTGGCAATCAACGCCATGATATTGAGCCTTGTGTACAAAGCTTCGCCGGCGCAGGTGCGGATGATATTGGTCGACCCTAAAATGTTGGAACTTTCGATATACGAAGGCATCCCGCATTTACTTGCGCCGGTGGTAACCGATATGAAGCAGGCGGCCAATGCGCTCCTTTGGTGCGCAGGAGAAATGGATAGGCGCTTTAGGTTGATGTCAAACTTGGGCGCGCGCAACATTGCCGGATACAACCAGAAAATCCGTGACGCGCAAAAGGCCGGCACGCCGCTCACCAACCCGTTTAGTGTGACTCCAGATAATCCGGAGCGTCTAGAGCAAATGCCGCTCATCGTGCTAGTTATAGATGAATTGGCGGACCTGATGATGGTGGTGGGCAAGAAAGTTGAAGAGTTGATCGCTCGCCTTGCGCAAAAAGCGCGCGCAGCGGGTGTGCATTTGATATTAGCGACGCAGAGGCCTTCAGTGGACGTGATCACCGGGCTTATCAAAGCGAATATACCAAGCCGCATCGCGTTCCAGGTTTCGGCGAAGGTGGATTCGCGCACGATACTCGATCAGGTGGGAGCCGAGGCGCTGCTTGGTCAAGGCGACATGCTGTACCTGCCGCCGGGCCTGGGCTATCCTCAGCGGGTACACGGCGCGTTTGTCTCGGACCAGGAAATGCACAGGGTGGTAAATTATCTGAAAGCCCTGGGCGCACCACAGTACGTGGACGAAGTATTGGAAGGACATGAAACAGATTTATACGAGGAGGCCTCCGAATCCGCTTCGGAATCCGATCCGCTTTATGACGAAGCGGTGGCCATCGTTTTAAAATCGCGCCGTGCCTCGATTTCGCTGGTGCAGCGGCACTTGCGCATTGGATACAATCGCGCTGCGCGATTGATCGAACAAATGGAGCGGGGGGGTCTTGTTTCCGGTATGCAGAGCAATGGTAACAGGGAAGTATTGGTGCCGGCGGGAGATTCGGCGGCGTACTCTCCCCGTAAGCCAGTCTATTAGGTCATCACGCCGGATGGCAACGGGATTTGGTCATGCATAGTTCTTTTTGTCTTGTTCTGTGCGCTGGCCCGGCGCGCATGGGTGCGAGTGAAGTCGTCATGAGTCACTGCGATCTGCATCGTGTATCCCGTCCCTCTACCACACTCACTTTCATTCGGCACATGGTGCCCACTATCCGGATCATCCGAAAACTTTGCTAATGAAATCCGGTTTTGCCGCCGCAATTATTGCGCTTGGCAGCTTTTCTCCCGCACACGCATCCAGCATTGATAGCTTAAAAGAGTTTATCCAGCATTCCGCAACGGGAAAGGCGCAGTTTAACCAGGAACTCTTTGACAAGAACGGCCACAGCGTACAAAAATCAAGCGGCACCATGGAATTTTCCCGTCCCGGCAAATTTCGTTGGAGTTACGAAAAACCTTATGCACAGCTGATCGTCGGTGATGGTGAAAAACTCTGGGTCTACGACCCCGAATTGAATCAGGTAACGGTCAAAAAACTTGATCAGGCGCTGGGCGAGAGCCCGGCCGCCTTGCTTGCCGGCAGCAATGAGATCGAAAAGGATTTTCGCCTAAAGGATGACGGTACGCGTAACGGTTTGGAGTGGCTGCAAGCGCTGCCGAAAACACAAGAGAGCTCATTTGAGAGCATACGCATGGGATTCAATAAATCCGGCCTGCAGGTTATGGAACTGCGCGACCGTTTCGGACAGACCACCGTATTGCATTTCTCCGATCTGGAGCGCAATCCCCGTCTGAACCCGGAACTCTTCAAATTTACTCCACCGAAGGGTGCGGATATTGTCGGTGAGTAATTTATTCGAAAGAAAGGCACCTGCTGCGCCGTTGGCCGACCGGCTGCGCCCGCAACGCCTTGAAGATATCATCGGTCAAGTGCATCTCCTGGGGAAAGGCAAGCCGTTACGGCTGGCGTTTGAATCGGGCAAGCCGCATTCGATGATTTTGTGGGGGCCGCCCGGATCGGGGAAAACCACGCTGGCGCGGCTGATGGCTAGCACCTTCAATGCCGAATTCATCGCTTTGTCCGCGGTGCTTGCCGGTGTTAAGGATATCCGCGAGGCGGTTGAAAAAGCCGAGTTCGCCCTGCAACAATCTGGGCGCCACACCATTTTATTCATTGACGAGGTCCACCGTTTCAACAAAGCGCAGCAAGATGCATTCCTGCCTTTTGTGGAACAAGGGCTCGTCACATTTGTTGGAGCGACCACCGAAAATCCGTCGTTTGAAGTCAACAGCGCATTGCTTTCCCGCGCCGCAGTTTACGTGCTGCACCCGCTTACCGATGAAGAGCTAGGGATACTGTTTGAACGCGCCAAAAGACTCGCGATCCCAGGCGCAACTTTTAGCGCGGAAGCGAAGTCTCTGCTGATCGGCTATGCCGATGGTGATGCTAGACGACTGCTCAACATGCTGGAGTATCTATCTACCGCGGTTCAACAGAATCAAACCGCGGAGATCAGCGCGAAATTTGTCCAAGATGTGCTGGCGCAAAGTGTAAGAAGATTTGATAAAGGCGGGGATGCGTTTTATGACCAGATATCCGCCTTGCACAAATCAGTGCGCGGCTCGGATCCCGATGCCTCGCTCTACTGGATGTGCCGTATGCTTGATGGCGGGGCGGATCCTCGCTATATCGGCAGGCGAATGGTGCGGATGGCGACGGAGGATGTGGGGCTTGCTGATCCACGCGCTTTGCGGATTGCGCTGGATGCTTGCGAAGTGTATGAGCGTTTAGGAAGTCCGGAAGGAGAGCTTGCACTCGCCGAAGCAGTGATATATCTAGCCTGCACTGCGAAGAGCAACTCCGTGTACACTGCGTTTAATGACGCGCGCCGTTTTATCGGCGAAGATAAATCGCGGCCAGTTCCCGAGCATCTGCGCAACGCACCGACCAAACTAATGAAGGAAATGGGTTTCGGCAAGGATTACCGCTACGCGCACGATGAACCCGAAGCCTACGCAGCCGGAGAAAATTATTTTCCCGTTGGCATGCCGGCGCAGAACTTCTATCAACCGACAGAGCGCGGGCTGGAAGCGAAGATTGCGGAGCATTTAAAGCACCTGCGCGAATTGGACAAAAAAACGAAAAAACCTTAACTGCTCATTCACGCGAATAAATACGGATTTTCTAACTGATGCTTGACCCGCAAATCCTCCGCAGCAATATCGAGGCCGTTGCAAAACGGCTTCGTGATACTCGCGGTTTTGATATCGACGTGAAGCGCTATCGAGAATACGAAGAGAAACGAAAGGAAATACAGGTTCGAACTCAAGAATTGCAGGCCAGTCGGAATGTGACTTC
>DASPRE010000044.1:0-2405 GCA_035624615.1 Burkholderiales bacterium
TGTAACCGGAAAATTCCTGGCCGCCGCTTGTGGGTCTTCCGACTTTTCACCTGTCTGCGCTGCCGCCGACACGGAACCGCCGTGCCGAGGACGAAGTTGCGAAGTCTTGGGATACCCCGCCGTGTCCAACGCGTCGTTCCAATCATTCTCCTTAAACCCCTTCAAGACCGTATCGCCGACTTTCAGAACCGGTACTTCGAGAACTCCAATCAGCTCTTTGAGTGCTGCAGAGTCAGCTGCCTTTTGTTCCGGATTTTTTTCGATGAATGGAACACCGCGCTTGGTGAGCAGTGCACGCGCATTGGTGCAAACGTTGCCGCAATCGGTGTTGAACAACGTCACAGGAAAGTTCTTCGCCGCTTCCCGCACCACGTATGTCATTCCATCATCATCTGCGATATCGGTTGAAATTCTCTTTTGCTGGATATCCTTGGCGCTCGCAGGCGGAGGCAGGTCAGTATATTGAACGTTGCCGTCTGAATCGACCCACCGGTACATTTGCGCTGCGTTAGCCGCGCCCACAAGCAGCAGTAACAAAGGAGCCAGAAATAACCATGCTCTCATAGCAGCATCCAGCCGAAATAGGAATTTCAACGCTCATAGCATAACAAGAAACCTGCATTCAATAAATGGAAAATCGCATTAGCCGGCAAGCGTGTTGCCGCGCAATTTAGGCCGTCAATCTTTTCAGTGATTTTTCAAGCTAGCGACTACCAATGTCGACTCTCCAGTTAGGAAAAAAACTTTCAATGATCATCCTGTGACAGAGATCACATATCGTTTTGTGTGACAAAAATCACGTTTTATTTTTGTGACCAAATTCACAAGTATTTCGGTTCTGTCGAAAAATTAACGTCACATTCTGCCGTTTATCCGCAAAAAGTGACCATTTATCGGACTCTTTTGCTTTCGATGATATCGCGCTTCTAAGATTTACTGCGGAGGAAAGGAGACTTTTATTATGAAAACTCAAAACGGTCTCACTCTAATTGAACTCATGACGGTCGTCGCCGTGGTGGCGATACTCGCGACTGTTGCGCTGCCCGCGTACAAGGATTACGTCACGCGAGGCAAGATTCCCGAAGCCATCTCGAACCTCGCGAACTTGCGCGTCAAGATGGAGCAGTGGTATCAGGATAATCGCAACTACCAAAATTCTGCGGCCACGGCCTGCGGTGTCGCCATGCCAGCCGCGCCAGCGGTGAAGTATTTCACTTTTACCTGCAGCAATCCCGGGGGAAACCAGAATTACCTTCTTACCGCGACGGGCGGCATTGGCGGTGGTGACCAATCAATGGCGGGGTTCGTCTTCACCGTAGACCAATCCAATAACATGGCGACCACCATTACTGCGGGCTCCGCTGCAGCCGCCGCCGGTTGGACCGGAAACGCCAACTGCTGGATAAGACGGAAAGGCGGGTCGTGCTGATTCAAGCAAAACTGCTTGCGGGATTTACCCTCGTCGAGCTGATGATTACTATCGCGGTCATTGGCATTCTGCTTGTGCTCGGACTTCCCGAGGCTTTTACCTGGACGCAGAACACGCAAATTCGCACTGCATCGGAATCCATTGCCAATGGCCTGCAAGTCGCGCGCGGTGAAGCTGTCAAGCGCAACACCCGGATACAGTTCATGCTGACCAATAGTCTGCCCAATGCCGCCACGTTGCCTACGCTGGCTGCAGGTAATGTCGGCGATGCCACGGGCGTCAACTGGGTCGTGATGAATTATCAAACGACAGGTGTCTATACTGCGGCCGACTTCGTGCAGGGCGGTGGAAATTTCAGTAGCCCCAACATTGCGGTGAACGCGGCGGATCCCACCATAGTGTTCACAGGTCTGGGACAGACGGATCTCGGTGCCGCCGACATTATACAAGTGAGCAACCCCAGGGGCGGAGCTTGTTTTGCCAATAACGGCCCAATGCGCTGTCTCAACGTCGTAGTTCAAACAGGTGGTCAAGTCCGCATGTGTGATCCCGCCATTGCCAGTGGGTCTGGCGACACTCGCGCCTGCTAAATTAATTGAGGAACCAACATGTATTCGATAACGCCAAAACACAAGCAATCAGGTGTGATGCTGCTCGAAGCCCTGGTCGGCATCTTGATTTTTTCCATCGGCATTCTCGCTTTAGTCGGGCTGCAGGCGACAGCGGTCAAGAATCAGACTGATGCCAAATACCGGGCCGATGCGAGTTATTTGACCAATCAGATCATCGGACAGATGTGGCTGGATCGCGCTAACTTCGCCAGTTATTCGCACAACCCAAACCCAGCGGTGACGGCCGCGACCCCGCCTACGTGCAATCCCGGAGCCGCACCCTCGGCCAACGCGAACGTCACGGCCTGGACCACCAGGGTGACAAATGCCTTGCCGGGTGCAACTGCAGCCAAACAGCAAATCAT
>DASPRE010000069.1:0-13148 GCA_035624615.1 Burkholderiales bacterium
TCTGGTGATGCGCAGGCTATCTTCGCTGATTACGCGCTATCTGGCGTCGTCGGGACCGAAGTAGGGCGGTTGCAGGCAGACAAAAAGTAATACCGGTCGCAGGCAGCATTGCAGCATAATAACGATCCGCTGCAAAAAATATCGTTAACCACCAAGGAGGGCAACATGAAATACGTCCAACGCATCCTGCGGTACGTGGGGACCTTGTTCGCCGGCGCGGCGCTGACCGGCGGCTACGCGAGCGCGGCCGACATCGATTACGGCAAGCCCGGAGATCCGGTCAAACTGGTGGTCGGCTACCAGCCGTACTACACCGAGTCGTGGTCGGGCGTAGTGATGCGCAGCAAGAAGTTCTACGAGAAGTATCTGCCGAAGGGCTCGACAGTCGAGTTCCAGATCGGCCTGCAGGGCGCGATCATCGTCAACAACATGCTCGCGGGCAAGCAGTATATTGGTTACTACGGCGATATGCCGGGCATCGTGTCGACAACTAAGCAGGATGTCGCCGACATTCGTCTGGTGGCCGTCGTGGGCATGGGCTGGGACCAGTGCAATATATTTCTGGTCCGCACCGACGCGCCCAAGTTTGCGAGCGACCAGGACGCGATCAAATGGCTAAACGGCAAGCGAGTCGCCGTGCCGAAGGGCAGCTGCACCGATCGCTTCGCGCAGGCAGTGTTCAAGAAGGCCGGCATCCAGCCCTCGGAGTATTTGAATCAGAATATCGAGGTCATTACGAGCGGATTCCGCGCCGGAAAGCTTGATGCGGCGGTCATTTGGGAACCCACCGCCTCGCGGTTGATTGAGGAGGGCCTTGCGCGCAAAGTGGCTACCGGCGTATCGGTTGGCGAAAACGACGCGGGCTTCCTTGGAATGCGTGCCGACCTAATCAAGCAGCGTCCCGACGTTGTGAAAGCGTGGCTCGCTGCAGAGCTTGATGCCCAACAGTACTTTCTGGATTCGAAGAACGCGATGGAAGTGGCGCGCATGGCAAAGGAGCAGACGACCGGATTTTCGGAGCACGAGTTGTGGATGGCGGCCTACGGCACCTATCCGAAGTCAGGCGGCGGCAGTCCGGTACGGATTATCCTGCCTTACACCTTCACGCCTGATGCGATGGAACTCATAAAGCGCGCCGCGGCGTTCCTGTATGAAGTCAAGAGTATCAATACGCCGCAGGTCCGACCCGAAGCAGTGATGCCGGAATTCACACAAGCAATCCTCAAGGAACGGGGTTTAAAAGCGCCGCTGGGCGAAATCAAGCAGCTGCCGGATTCCGCGTATACGGGCCCGAAGTAACAGCGGCACGGTCTCGCGAGGCCAGCGCCGGGAACAGGCGAGCCGTTTCTCCGGCGCCGCGGCGCGCGGATGCGATGGCGCGAACGGATGATGGAAGCAAAGGAACAACCGGTCTTGGCGGGGCAGATGGTGGAAATACTTAAGAAGGCGATGCCGTTCCAGGTCGTTTCGGACAACCTGTTGCGAAAAATCGCTGCGCTCGGCCGTCGCGTTTCCTATGAGAAGGGAGCGCTGATTTACGATGTCGGCGACAAGGCCGACGACATCTACATCATCGTTTCAGGCCATATCGAACATGCCCTCGAACCGACTGCACAGGCACGCCGGCCGGTAAAGCTGCTCGGCCCAGGAGATTTATTCGGCTGGGCTGCGCTCCTTGAGAAATATCCGTATCGCCTAGCTAAGGCGCAATGTAAGGAGGCAACCGACATCGTCCGCATTAACGGCGATGATTTGCTGCGGGTACTCGAAACGGATCCCAATGCCGGGGACGTAATCATGAGCCGCTTCGCGACCATGATCACGCGCGATTACACCGTGCCCGATCTGATAGCGCAGTTGCGCCGGATCCACCGGCGCATGCATGCCGGCGACATCCAAGGCATGGACCTCACGCTGTACCGCTTCAAGCAGTGGATCGGGAGCCCGCGTCCATACCTGATGCTGATAGGATTCGCACTTTTTCTCGGCTTTTGGTATTTGTCGGTCGAGGTCTGGAAGCTGCCGCGATTCCGTGAGATGCCGGGGCTTACGGCGGTCGTCAAGGAATGGATCAGTACCAACCCGACTTACGGGTTGTCGATTTATACGGCGGAATACTACAAGCATATCCGGGTAAGCATATGGCGCGTTGCGCAGGCGTTCATGCTGGCAACGCTGCTCGGCGTGCCATTCGGGTTGTTCCTCGGCTGGTCAAGGAAATTCAAGGAATACGTGTTTCCCGTGTTTGAGCTGCTACGGCCGATCCCGGTGCTGGCCTGGGTGCCGCTTGCCATCGTAATGTTCATTGCTACCGAATCGGCAGTGATCTATCTGACGTTTCTCGCGGCCTTCTTCACCACCGCCTTAAACACCATGCTGGGCGTTGAATCGATCGAAGAGTCCTACGTGCGCGCCGCGTATTGTCTCGGCGCCGGCCGCTGGCAGGTTTTCCGGCACGTGATCGTGCCGGGCGCGCTGCCGTTCATCTTCACCGGACTACAGATCTCGATGGGGGTGTCGTGGTTTTCGCTCGTCGCCGCCGAAATGGTTTCCGGCCAGTACGGGCTCGGCTACGTGATCAATACCTCCTACACCATGGTTCGCTACCCGACTATTTTCATCGGCATGATCACACTCGGCATTGTCGGCTATGCGACGAGCGCGCTGGTTCGCGTGCTCGGGGATTACCTCATGCAGTGGCGCACGCGCGAGCTCGCGCTTGGAGGCTAATGATGGCGGCAGTCATGCAAGCAGGAATGGCGCAGCCCTCGACTATGCGCGGCGCGATCACCATCGACGACGTGGTCAAGATCTACGATCCTAACGGCGCGGCGGTAATGGCGGTCGATCATTGCTCGCTCGATATCCGAGCCGGCGAAATCTGCATGATCGTCGGCCCTTCGGGTTGCGGAAAGACCACGCTGCTCAATGCGATCGCAGGATTTCACGAGATCACTTCAGGGCGCATTTTGCTTGATGGTCAACTGCTGTGCGGAGACGAAAAACCGAAAGCCGAGCCAGGGTCGGATCGCATCGTCGTGTTTCAGAACGGCGCGCTCTTTCCGTGGAAAACCAATTTGGAAAACGTCGCGTTCGGCCCGGTGACGCAGGGTAAGCTCAAGAAGGCGGAGGCGACAGAGAAAGCGCTGGGAATGATGGCCGACGCGGGCCTCGCCGGCGTCGAACACAATTATCCCGGCGAGGTGTCCTCCGGCGTGCGGCGGCGCGTAGAAATCGTGCGCGCGCTGATGAATGACCCCAGGGTGCTGCTGCTCGACGAACCGTACCGCGCCCTCGACTCCCTGACCAAGTCGGTGATGCATGAAGCGCTGCTCGAGATTTATTACAAGAACCGGGTCACGATATTCTTCATCACACATGATCTAGAAGAGGCGATTTTTCTGGGTCACAGGGTTGCAATCATGACCACGCGCCCGTGCAAGCCGAAGAAGGTACTCGAAGTCGATATCCCGCATCCGCGCGATTACAGCGTGCTTACCTCGAAGCGTTTCCGGGAACTGATGGAAGAAACCACCGAAGCGGTGCATGAGGAAGCACTGAAAGCATTCGCCGCCGGCGAAAAGGAAGGCTAGGCGATGGCGGCCGGGAACAAGGGATTTTTTGGCTCGACCCTGTGGCGGGGCGCAATATCGATCGCGGTTTTTCTCGCTCTCTGGGAAATCGGCTCGTTGTCCAAGATCTGGATCAAGCCAGATGCCTTCGATTGGCTGCGCCACGTGCTGAGTGCGCTCGGTCTCAGATCCACGTATCTGCCGTGGATCGGTGCAGTGCCGGCGCCGACCGAGGTGTTGCAAGCCTGGCTTGTGGTGCTGCACGACCCGGGTTACTGGCAGAGTTGGTACATGAGTTTTTTTCGCGTCATGTCCGGATTCCTCGCGGCTATGATCATCGGCATCCCGTTCGGGCTGCTGCTCGCAGTGAGCCGCACGGCATTTGGCATGGGTTTCCCGGTGTTTGAAGTGCTGCGGCCGATCCCGCCGCTCGCTTGGGTGCCGGCGTCGATCATCTTTTGGCCGACGCAGGAACTGTCCATCGCGTTCGTAACCTTCCTTGGCGCGTTCTACACCATCGTGATCAATGTCGTCGGCGGCGCGCGTTCGATCGACGTGCGCTATTTTCAGGCCGCGCGTTCGATGGGATCGAGCCAGTGGGACATTTTCTGGCGCATCATCCTGCCCGGCACGCTGCCCTCGATTGTGGTCGGTTCTGCAGTGGGCATGGGCATCACTTGGGAAGTCGTGGTTGCAGCGGAAATGATCTCGGGCGGCGGCAGCCAGATCGGCGGCACCAGCGGCGGCGGGCTCGGCTTCTTCATCTGGAACTCCTACGTCGGCGGTTCCTACGAGCAGATCGTCGTCGGCATGATTTCGATCGGAATCGCCGGCTTTATCTCGAGCGCGGCACTGCGCGCGCTGGGCAAGCGGGTGACGCCGTGGTTGCGCGTAAGATGACGCGAGCGCTCCGGACATGAGCGACATCCAACCGAGCCGTCCCGCAATCAAAGCGGGGGAGATCGTCGCAAGCCACGTCAGCAAGAGCTATGGCGCGGCGCAATTCAGCAAAGAAGTGATCAGGGACTGCTCGTTCACCATCGAGCGCAGCAAACTCACGGTGATAATCGGGCCGTCGGGCTGCGGCAAGAGCACGCTGATCCGCTTGCTGGCAGGATTTGAAAAACCGACCAGCGGTACCATCACGCTCGATGGCGAGCCGATTGCCGGGCCGGCTCGCGACCGCTTGGTGCTGTTCCAGGAAACTGCCCTGTTTCCCTGGATGACGACCTACGACAACATACTTTATGGCCCCCGTGCGCGCGGCGAGGTCACCCAGGAAACGCTCGATTTCGCGGAGTTTCTGCTCACCAAGATCGGCTTGCAGGATTTCCGCAAGAAATATCCAACGCAGCTTTCGGGCGGCATGCAGCGCCGTGCCGAGCTGGCGCGGGCGATGATCAACAATCCCGAAGTAATGATCTTGGACGAGCCGTTCCGCGGTCTCGATGCAATGACCAAGGAGCTGATGTGGGAATATTACTCCGCGCTCTACGAAGAAAACCGGCGCACCAACTTCTTCGTCACCACCGACATCGACGAGGCAATATTCCTTGCCGACCGGATGTTCATCATGTCCAACATTCCGACCCAGGTGCGGGCGGTGCTCGAAGTCGACATGCCGCGTCCGCGCAAATGGCTCGATCTGGTTGAGAACGACAGGTCGAACGAAATCAAGATGCAGGCGTTATCGATCCTGCATGATGAAGCAATGAAATCATTCTCGCGCGGCAGCAAGGCGGCGACAGATTTTGTTGAGGCGTACTCAAAACGTATTGGCAAAGAAAAGACACAGTAGAAAGGAAAATTAATAACTCGGTCGGATCCGGCGCTGACGAATCGCGAGAGAGCCAAGAGAAAGATGTTTCAAAAACAGCTAATCGTTGGCCAAATGGTGGCCATGGTGTCATTTGTTTTGCTGCCCGGCACGGTCTTTGCTGCAGCGCAGGGCAGTGGCGACTTGTTATTACCATGGTGGGTGTGGCCCATACTGCTTATGCTGGTATGTTTCATTCTTGGCATCATTGCGGTGCCTGCTGGTGTCGGCGGCGGCGTGCTGTTTGTTCCCATCGTTGGCGGGTTTTTCCCATTTCACCTGGATTTTGTCCGCGGGACGGGATTGCTGGTTGCCTTGGCCAGCGCGCTGGCCTCGAGCCCTGCGTTGCTGCGAATTGGCTTAGCAAATTTGCGCCTGGCTCTGCCGCTTGCGTTACTGGTCTCGGCAACTTCCATCGTCGGCGCCCATCTGGGTCTCATGCTGCCGGCACCCATCGCGCAAACGGCGCTCGGCCTGACGGTGCTTGGCATAGTCGTTTTGATGTGGAGAGCTAAAAAGTCCGATTATCCTGAGGTTAGACACATGGATGGATTGGCCGGCGCATTGAAGATCGGTGGAATATTTCACGATGCAGCAAGTGGAAAAGAAATCGCGTGGACAAGTCACCGGACGCCGGAGGGCTTTGTTGCATTCCTGGGCACCGGACTGATCGCGGGGATGTTTGGGCTGGGCGCGGGCTGGGCCAATGTGCCGGCGTTAAATTTGCTCATGGGCGTTCCGCTCAAAGTGGCGGCTGGCACCAGCAGCTTGGTGCTGTCGATGACCTCGTCTGCTGCGTGGGTCTATATCAATGAAGGTGCGGTGCTGCCGATGATTGCCGCACCTTCGATAATCGGCATGATGCTCGGCGCCTTCATTGGTACGCGTCTCCTTGCGGTAATCAATGCGGCGACCGTTCGTAGATTGGTGATGGCGATTTTGTTGTTCGCCGGAATCCGCGCCTTAATGAAAGGCTTGGGTATTTGGAGTTAACACCCAACATGACAGACGTCCGCGAAAATTTCACTCCTCCCGAGCACTTTCGGTATGCGCTAGTGCTTGACGTTGCAGTGAAGGTAGGCTTGGCTATTCTCAGTGTTTCGTTTTTAGTTTATGTCCTGGGTCTGATTCCGGCGCATGTTCCAGTCGACCAGCTGCACAAATACTGGGGACTGCCGGTAAAGGAATACCTTGCCCAAACCGGCACGCCTCATGGCTGGGGGTGGCTCTCGCTCATCGGGAGCAGCGACATCCTCAATTTTTTTGGTGTCACCGTACTGAGTGGAATATCAGGGCTGTGCTTTCTGGTGTTGATTCCCTTTTATGCCATTCGCCGCGATATCACTTATACGATCATCACCCTGTTAAATCTTGGCGTGCTTCTGATTGCGGCGTGGGGTGCGTTTGGTAATGGCAGCTGAACGCTCACAGGACAATTCGATGGCAAGTCCAAGCGCACCTTTTTCCCGACTTCTGCTGGTGACGCAAGGCACGAAGTTTGATACCGGGGCGGAACAGGTTGCGCTCGCAATGGCAACTCGGGGCGGGGTTCGGCTGCTTGCGGTTTTCCCCGTGGTATCGAACCCGGAATATGTAACCCTTGCACCAGAACTTGAGCAAAAAGCCGAAGTTCATGCCGCACGTATCCTGACGGAATTGCGTAGAGAAGCCTCGCAGCAGAACCTGGAAATCGAAACCCGAGTACGTCTCGGCGAGGAGCCTTATATAGAGGTGGTCGATGAGGCCAGCAAACAGAAAATCGATCTCATCGTCATGCGCACTCGCGGCAAGCGCGGTTTAATGGCGCGCTTGCTCGTCGGTGAAAATGTCGCGAAGGTAATAGGGCATGCGCGGTGCAGCGTGCTCGTTGTGCCGCGTAAGGCGCACATGTGGAAGAAGCGAGTGCTCCTCGCAACTGATGGTTCTCGTTTTAGTGTGGCTGCGGCTGCTGTGGCGGGTGCTATGGCGAAATGGTACCAGTTGCCAGTCACGGTTATTTCCGTAGTAACCGACAGCCACATTAAAGAAGTAAGGGCCGAAGCTAGCGATGCCATCGAGAGGGCATTAGACATGCTCAGACGCGAGCGGGTGACCGCGGCTGGAAAGGTGGTGGACGGATGGCCACACGAGGCATTAATTGGTGCAGCCGAGGCCTTTGGCGCAGATTTGATCGTGGTTGGCAGTCACGGGCGGACCGGCTTGGAGAAGGTTGTTATGGGTAGCACGGCGGAACGTGTAATAGGTCTCGCTAAATGTCCGGTCCTGGTTGTTAAGCACAAATGATTAGATGCTTCCAAACTATTCGAATTCTCATGCGCAAATGATATGTCGGATCGACTGATTACAAGCTCACGCGCTCTGGTCACGGTTGTAATATGCGGCGCACTGATCCTAGCCATCTCATTGGGAATTCGCCAAAGCTTCGGCCTATTTCTGCAGCCGATGAGCGCAGATATGGGGTGGGGACGTTCAACGTTTGCGTTCGCGATAGCATTGCAGAATCTTATTTGGGGCTTGGGCCAGCCGGCTTTTGGCGCGGTCGCCGATAAATTCGGCGCAGGGCGTGTGGTGCTAACCGCAAGCCTCCTGTACGTTGCTGGTCTTGCGCTGATGGCTTTGTCGACTACCGGCAACGCGCTTGATGTTTCTGCGGGCCTGCTGATCGGACTCGGTCTTTCGGGAACCGGTTTCGGAGTGGTGCTGGGAGTAGTTGGCAAAATAGCGCCACCGGAAAACCGCAGTACGGCGCTTGGTATTGTCTCAGCAGGAGGATCGTTCGGGCAGTTCGCGATGATCCCGTACGGCCAACTGCTGATCAGTTCTTTTGGCTGGCAATCCGCGTTACTGCTGCTGGTGCTCACGGCGGCGGTCATGGTGCCGCTTTCGGCCGCTATGGTCAGCGCCCGGAAGCAACATGCCGTCGGTCCGGAGCAGGCCCTTGCGCACGCGGTGCGCGAGGCCGGGGGTCACCGTGGCTTCCTCTATCTCAATGCCGGATTCTTCGTTTGCGGATTCCAAACCGCATTCATCATGGTGCATTTGCCTTCTTACCTACTTGATGTGGGCATGACGCCAAAGACGGGTGTGACCGCTTTAGCGCTGATCGGTTTGTTTAATATCATCGGCTCTTTTGCGGCGGGCTATCTCGGCGGGCGCTTTTCAAAAAAGTATCTGCTGTGCGCAATTTATACGATACGGGCACTGTGCATCGGAGCGTTTATTTTGTTACCGGCAACCGCCGTGACGGTAGCCGTATTTTCAATGATCATTGGCTTGACGTGGCTGGGAACGGTGCCGCTCACCAACGGACTGGTGGCGCAGATTTTTGGCGTGAAATATCTTTCCACCCTGTTCAGCATCGTATTCCTTAGCCACCAATTGGGCAGCTTCCTTGGGGTTTGGCTTGGCGGCTATATGTTCGATGCTTCCGGTTCGTACCAGATTATCTGGTTGCTCGCAATCGGCTTGAGCGTTCTGGCAGCATTGCTCAACGTGCCGATCGACGACCGCAGCCTGCGGCGCGTTCCGGCATAATAACCAAAGACCTTAAAGCATTGCGCGAGTCTCGACCGGCATTCCGCTCTGCGTCAAACTGCAGGTAGCCGCGGCAGCAATCTCCCCGGATCGTAGAACGGAAGGCGCGCACTGTGCGCAAGCCTCGCGTCTGTCAATCGGATTAGGCTGCCCGGTGCTACGCCTTCGGCTTCGATAAACCCCAAAGCCAGCGTGCGCGCCAGCGTCGGTGCATAGATTTCGCTTGTAACTTGCGCCGAAGGAAGTTCGGTTCGTGCGTTGCGCACGCGGCTCAACGGGATGATGCCTCCAAGTTTGCGTTGCGGATTTTTCCAGCGCTTGCCTCGCAGTGCCGCGGCGCCAATGAAATCGTTTCCATTCAGCAGCCGGGAAAGCCCGAGCTCGAAAGGGTCTGGCGCAAGCACAAGCTCAGAGCTGAACAGGATGTAGCCGGATTCAACGCGCAGGCTGTTGGCCGCCTCGAATCCGCACTCGCGCAGCGCGGCTTCGGCACCAGCCGCCAACAGCTTCTGCCAAACGGGAACTCCAGCTACCGCCGGCACGATGATTTCATAACCCAGTTCGCCGCTGTAGCCAAGGCGCCCGATCCAGGCCGGGAATCCCGCAACATCGGTCTGCATGAAAGAAAAATAGGGCAGCTCGTGCAATGGCCGTTTCAAATGGTGCCGAAGAACTTCTGCGCTGTGCGGGCCTTGCAAGGCGAGTACCGCGTATTCGCCTGAGCAGTCGGTAAGTTGCACCGCTTCATCTTGTCGGTGGTGCAGAAGCCAGGCGAAGTCGCTGCGCCGGCCGGTGAACAGCCAGTACCGGTCGGGCGCGTGGCACCAGAGGGTGGCGTCGTTAAATACGCTGCCGTCTTCGCATAACAACAACGTGTATTGCAGCTTGCCTTGAGCAGGCTGCGCCAGGTTGCGTGTTTGCACGTGTTCAAGGTATCGCCGGGCGTCCGGGCCGGAAACCTCGTACAGCCCCATGAAGGAAAAATCGTAGAGACCCGCCGCCGAGCGAGTGGCGAGATGCTCGGCGTATGCATTGCCGAAATGTAATGGCACCGTCACGCCACGATCGAGCTGCAACAGCTCCAAGCCGCGCCCGGAAAAATAACGATCAAGCGACATCGGCCGATTATAACGAGCGGATGAGCATGATTATTCCCAACGCAATGCACAGACCCGCTGCCATGCGCCGCAGTACCGCCGCACTGACCGCGTGCGCCGCACGCGTGCCCATGACTACGCCGACGAGTTCAAACAACGTAATCCATGCGGCGGTCCGGAAATCGATGGAGCCGTACTGAAGATTCCCGATGCTGCCGGAGATGCTGACGATGATCTGCAGCACTTGGCTGGTGCCGACGGTCGCCAGCGGTACGAACCGCAGCAGCAGCATCATGGGAACCGAGAACAGGGGACCGCCTGCGCCGGAGAAACCGGCTGCGAAACCTGCAACCGCGCCCACGCCGAACAGCAAGTTCCGCTGCGCTGCGCCGCGGCCATCGCGGGGTTTTTCTCCGCCGCGCCGCGATGGCAGCAGGATGTAGGCGCCGGCAAAAATGATGATAACGGCGATGGTCAGCGCGAGCAGACGCGCTTCGACCATTGAATTCAGCATCGCGCCGAGATAGCTGAACACGATTGCCCCGGCGCATGTTGGCACGGTCATCCTCCAGTCGATGGAACCGCGCTTCTGGAACAACCAAGTGCCGAGTATGCCGGTGCCCAGAAAGGAGAATAGGGCGGTAGCTGAGGCTTCGTGAATATTGAGCCCACCCAGCCAGACAAGGGGCGGTATCAGCAGGATTCCGCCTACGCCGACGGCACCAATGAAAAACCCGACCGCGATCGCAACCGCGGCGAGAAGCAGGATCGTCAAGATTTAATCTTGGAAATGCGGTAAAGCATGGACCGTAACGAAACCCGTTGACGCAGTGTCTTCGCGGAAAGGCAATCGTTTGCCAACGACACGGCGGGCCACCTCATTTTTTCCAGCCTACCTTGTCCTTGAATTTTTTGAGCTCGTCTTCCTTCATGAACACGGTGTGCTCCTTGCCCGGGTAGATGCGTTTCCGCACCTCGTCGCGATACTCGGTCAGGCCTTTTTCGATGATCGGCACCAAATCGCAGTAGATCTTGGAATGGCGGGGCACATGCTTTTCGTACAAATGGAACAAATCGGAACCGATGATGTGCACGCCGTCGGAGGTATTGCCGGATCCCAGGCTGATGACCGGAACCGGAAGTGTTTCCGCAAGGCATTGTGAAACCTCGGAGGTCACGACTTCGGTCAGGATTGAGAAACAGCCGGCGTCGACCATCGCCCAAGCATCGTCGACGAGCTCCTTGGCGCGGTCCGCGGTCTTGCCTTGCGCGGCGAAACCGCCGAGCTGCGGAATGCGCATCGGCGTGATTCCGATGTGCCCCTGAACCGGAATGCCGGCTTTGACGATCGCCTCGATATATTTGGCGTGGTGCTGGTTGCCTTCGCACTTCATGACTTCCGCGCCACCTTGCGAGACGTACTTGGCGGCGTTGTCAACGGCCTGCTGGGCGGAAAGATGAAAGCTCATGTAAGGCATGTCGACCATGCGCAGCCCGTACTGCGAGCCGCGCTTGACGGCCTGCGCCATGTACATAACTTCTTCGAACGATACCGATGTAGTGGACTCGTGCCCGAACAACACCATGCCGCCGGTATCGGACACGCATAGGATATCGATGCCCACGCGGTCGGCGATAATCGCGGTCTCATAATCGTATACGGCGAGCTGAACTATCGGTTCGCCGTTCTTCTTCTTCTCGAACAAATCGGGAATGGTTATTTTCTTGCGTTGTGCGGGTGCTTGTTGGGTCATGCCTGCCTCCATTGGTGAATGAACGAAGCGCAAGATCCTCGTGAAGGAATTCAAACTTGAAGCAGTGCGGCGGTTGGAAAGCCCTGGCGACGCCGGATACCACTCCCGCGAGCCGGGTCTCCGCAGAACCCGTTACACTGCCAACAAGCCGGGTTTCGGCATCGACAGAAACAGTGACGCACACCTTTTAATCGTGGAGGCGGCGTTCGACAAAGCTTGTATAGCCGCGCGGGGTCAGAGTGCGGTTGGACCAGCCCGGGCACGTTTTCAGATTGACCGCTTTTGCACCTTGCCTAATTATGGGACGTCAGGCCGCGGATCCGGAACGAATCCCTCCGCGTTGGGCATCCGCACTTTGGATAAACTCGCGGCATTGATTACCGTATCTTTGTCAATTATCTTGGCTTCCGCCAGAATATAAGCCGTCACTGCATATGTTTCGTTGTCTGTGAGGGAACCCGGGCTATTAAAAGGCATCGCTCGCTTCACGTAATCAAACACCGTGGTGGCGTAGGGCCAATAGCTTTCAATGGTCTTCATCCCTTTCCCGCTGGCGAGCGTGCCCCTTCCGCCAATGAGCGCTTCGCCTGCACCCGCAACGCCTTGCAACTTGTCACCGTGGCAGGCTGCGCATTTGCCTGCGTAGACTTTTTGACCCTGCGCGTAGGTGCCTTCGCCTGCCGGCAATCCTCGTCCATCCGCAGGTATCGAATAAAAGGCGGCGAGATCCCCGGGCGCGGGCGTCGTGCCAAAGCCATACGGACCACCGTTCGCCCGGCTTGAAGCGCATCCCGCTAAAGCCAGGAGAGAATAAACAAAAATAACTTTCTCAGTAATGGTGGACATTGGTAACCCTCCCGTCACCTGCGATCGCCCAGCTCTGAATTCCGTTTAGATGGTAAATCGAACCGAAGGGACCGCTTAAGCCGCGGACCCCGACGAGCTGTTTGATGGTCGGTTGCACGTAGCCCGTCTGGTCGGTGCAACGGCTTTGCAGGATTGCGGGCGAACCGTCCCACCGCCAGGGAAAGCGAAACCGCGTAGTGCAAATGGGAAGAACCGGATCCTGCAGCGCAGCCACGGACCAGGTCTTGCCGCCGTCCACGGATACTTCGACCTGTTTAATCGCGCCGCGTCCGCTCCATGCCAGTCCCGTGATCTCATAGTATCCCGGCCCCGGAAGTTTCATTTCGCCGGATGGAAAGGTGATAACCGATTTGGCTTCCATGGTAAAGGTAAACTGACGCGCCTTACCGTTTCCAAGCAGGTCCGTGTACTTCGAGGTTTCCTCCCGAGTCATGAAAGGAACATCGCTCACTTCAAGGCGGCGCAGCCATTTGATATTCGTGTTGCCCTCCCAGCCGGGCAGAATCAG
>DASPRE010000073.1:0-5172 GCA_035624615.1 Burkholderiales bacterium
TTCGGCTTCGAGCTTACCGGCACAGAGCGAAGTGCCCTGCCGCGACGAGCGCCCTCCGATCAGTGTCATGGTTTCGGGCAAGCTGATTTTCTCCTTTAGCTATTATCCATCGAACATAGGTTGACCCGCAACGTCAAGTACCGTCGAGGCACTGAAGCATCTCGGCCACGCGCGTGAACTTCTCGCGCGGTTTACCCTTGGGTTGACCGCGCGCAACTTCTGCCGCGTCAATCTTGAGCCAGTCATCAAGGGATACGCCGCGCACGCCGCGCTCCGCAAGCAGTGGCTTCAGCGCGTCAGCGCCGGCTTTGGCCTCGGACGCCAAGCGGGGAATATCGGCGAGCAGCGACTTGACCGTGGCTATACTGTCTGCGCGGTTGGTGCCAATAATCCCGGTCGGTCCACGCTTGATCCAGCCTGCGGCATAAAGCCCCGGTATTGCGGCTCCGCTGCCGTCCACAATACGTCCATCTTGGGTCGGGAATACGCCTCGGCGGGTGTCGAAAGGGATGCCCAGGATCGGCACCCCGGAATATCCAATGCTGCGGAACAGCAGCCCGCACTGTAGCAGACTGGTTTCGCTGGTTTCCCGCGCTACTTGCTGCATGGGCGCACCTTCGAGCCGATTACGCGCCAACACAACCTGCTCCGTGCGAACGGTACCCTTGATCGCGACCGGGCTTTTCAAAAAATGAAAGACTATTCGGCGCGGCTTACCGGTCGGACCGCGGGCAGCGAACGCGCGGAAAATCTCGACGTTCTTTGCGCTCACGAAATTGCTCTTGACTTCGAGTTCAGCGACGCTTTCGGCATTGAGTTCCAAGTCCTGCGGGTCTACTACGGCGTCACAGTTGGGTAGCTCTCCAAGTTCCTTCAGTTCCTTGTTGGTGAACTTGGCTTGCGCTGCTCCCCGCCGGCCGATGACATGTATCTCCCGCACGCGGCTAGCTGCCATGGCATCTAGTGCGTGCTGCGCGATGTCTGTGGACTTGAGTTCATCGACCGTCTTGGCAAGGATGCGGCAAACGTCTGCTGCGACGTTGCCCTGACCGACGATGGCTGCAACTTCGGAGGATAGGTCGAAGCTGCGCTCCCTGTAGTCCGGGTGGCCGTTATACCAAGCAACGAACTCGGTGGCGGTATGGCTGCCCGGGAGATCTTCGCCTGGGATACCTAGACGGCGATCAGTTTCTGCTCCGCAGGCAAAAATAATACCGTGATAATGGGTGCGCAGCTCGTCGACCGTCACGTCGCGTCCGACCGTGACATTACCCAGCAGGTTGAAGTGAGGCAGGCGCGCGATCACCGCATAGACCAGGATCGCTTCCTTAAGTTTGGGATGATCCGGCGCTACCCCATAGCGCACCAATCCGTAGGGCGCGGGCAGTCGCTCGATCATGTCGACCCGCACCGTCTGGCCGCTCTTGAGCAGTGCCTCCGAGGCATAGAAGCCGCTTGGACCGGCTCCAACTACCGCCACGCGAAGCGGGTTATTTGCAGTTCCTGGCGCGTCCATTTCAGGCCGCTGTCAGAAACCGAGCGCCTTTTTGCGCTCCTCCGCCCCAGGTAGCGGTTCCTGTTTTTCGCTCAACACCGGAAGCGCCTGCGAACGTTCGGCGTTGATCTCGATCCAGTTACGTTTGTCCCCAGGAATGTCGTCATCGGCATAGATCGCGTGCACCGGGCATATTGGAATGCAGGCGCTACATTGAATGCATACTAGATTGTCGATATACAGCATGTTTTCATCAGCGTGGAAACAGGCCACAGGGCACACCGTAACGCAGTCAGTGAAGCGGCATCCTTTACAGTTGTCGGTGACAATGGTGGTCATAACGTCTCCAAGGTTGTTGTAGGAAAGATTGAGTGATAGCCACTTAGCCCAGCCGATTAAGCCAGCGGCCGATCAAGCGCTCTACCTCGTCCGCGCGCAGCGGAAGCTTGTGAGTGTCTGGCCAGATTAACGACGCATTGTCCTCGATGGTGCGCCGTATGCCTGCGACATCGCGACAGCGTTCGGGAAAACTCTTGAGCGCTGCAAGGGCAGCGCCCAAGATCTGCTCGTAGGCATCCGGATAGCGGTCGGTGATACGCTGGGAATAATGTCGGGCGCTCAACTCCGCGCCCGCAACTCCCTCCGCTAGATGGCGCAACGGGTCGTGCTTCAGCACCGAAGCCAGCTCCTTCGGAATATCAATTTTCCGGCTTTGAGCCCACTCGAGAAATTCGCGCGGGTCTATTCGACGGTCCGGCACCGCAAGTGACAGATCGTCGCTGCTGAATGGCTTCAAAATGCCGCCAATCATCGCATCAGCGACAAGTTCGACATATTGCTGAAGCGCCTCGATTAGCGGGTCCGCCCCTCCAACACTGTGTGAATGCCTGAGCCACGCGGTTTCCGGTTCTATCGCCAATACTAGGCAGATCGCTTCGTGCACCGTCCACAACTTGCGATCCAGCCACTTGCCATAAATCGGTGCTGTCACCATGACGTGCTTCCCGCTTGAACTGTCCTTAAAGGCCTCATGAAGTCCACTTTACCCAAGCTTCCCTTGGGCGCCGTACAATCCCCGTTTCGATTCGCCCTGTTTTGCCGCAGACCCAAAACCGATACTTTCATTTTTATAAAACAGTCGTGTTTTTTTGTTTTTCTTCACATCTTGTTGCACCCAATAACTCTCATTGCTCCCGGCGATTAGCTCTGGATCCAAAAAACTGGTGGGTGGCAGTTTTGCGGCGTCACAGAAGCGCTACTCTTCGTTTGACATTCTACCGAAAATTTTAAACGCGGGAAGCGAAACGATCAGAAAATTGATCTAGATCAAGTTTAATCAACTTGTTTATTTTACGCGCGGAAACAAAATTTATTTTAGGGATACCTGCATGCGCAACCGGCTTTCCACCGAAATCGATTGGGCAAACGCATTGTCCTTGAGCATCTTTTCTCCCCGCCACAAAGCCTTGCATGAAGCGGGCAGTGGCACTGATCAGCGAACGGCACAGGAAATGTGAACGCAGCGGCGTACAATAATGGGGTCGGGCGGCTAATTTCATAAAGTGGCCGGCGGGAGCTTTGCCACCCTGTACTGCAACGACAAAGCCAGTTTCCGTTCAATGACCCATCGAATGGCATCCACGGAATTCAAAGTATTTTCTTTTTGCTTTTTGTTATGAGGTATAGTCATGGCTGAAACGCTTCGGGCACAACTTACAGTCCTCCTTGAATTGGCTCAGGGGAAAGGCGATCCAGCCGATCCTCAAGTGCAAAGTTTCTTCAATGCTTTCTGTAGGGCTTTTTTATCCTGGCAATTCGTAGAAGCAAATCTTTCCCGGATATGTTCGCATTTTGTTATTGCCAAATCACGATCTGCAATGATGGCATCGTACCATTCTGTCCTTAATCTCAACATCAGACTGGGAATGATTGATTCGGCGGCCCGGTCGCTCTTAAAAGGCGAGTACTTGCTGGAGGAATGGCTTGACCTACATAGGGAGGTTTCAAAAAGAGCAGTAAATCGCAATAACCTCGCTCATTTCACAGTGTCCACAGTTTCGACAAAAGACGGCACCGGTTACCGATTGTGCCCAACGATTTTTGACCCGCTTGCCTCGGCGCAGCAGTTTGATACGCTTCAACTGGAAAAGTTTAGAGATGACTTCATGGAGCTAGCCGACGCGCTGGGGAAGTACGAGGACAAACTGGAAATCCGTCTTCCACTCATAGCTACTTAAACCCCGAATCGCGATAGACGCCCTTGACAGGGAAATGCAGCGTGCATTGCCTCGAGTCAAATATGTTAAAGGGTTTAAAATGTTTCCGTTGCTTGCGTGATGCTTTAGCGCAAGCCGAAAGCGGAATCCTGTATTTAGGTCATGCTGCGGTTCTTAAACGGATTTTTGTTGGTCCATTCGCGGTTAGGATTTGACAAATGACTCGCCCGCGCGTCCTTTTGTTGCCGGGCCGCGGGAACTCCGGTCCTGATCACTGGCAAACTTACTGGGAGCGAGCTTTTCCCGAGTTCGAGCGCGTCATTCAGAGCGAATGGGAAACACCGGATGTTCGCGACTGGATTGAAAATCTGCATGAAGCCATCACGCGCGACAGTCGACCATCCATCCTTGTCGCGCACTCTCTTGCCTGCTGTCTGGTCGCTCACTGGGCCGCAGTTCACTCGGGGCCCATCAAGGGTGCATTGTTGGTCGCGCCAAGCGATGTCGACGCGCCGGCGTTTCCGCCGGGACCCATTGGGTTTTCGCCTGTGCCGTTGCAGCCATTGCCATTCAGAAGCATCGTGGTCGCGAGTACGGACGATGAGCGAGTTTCTGTCGAGCGTTCCAGACAATTCGCGACCGCCTGGCAAGCCGAGTACGTACTGCTTGGTAAACGCGGCCACATCGGAAGCGCGGCCAAGCTCGGCGCGTGGCCCGAGGGAATGGAACTGCTTAACAGGCTGCGTGGTGCGTGAGAGAGCACTTTAGCCGCGTTGGAAAAAAATCACTTTGCGTCAGTCACACACCCGCCCAAAGGTTTGGCGCATCTGCAAATTTCGACGAGCGCGATTTTTGCGCTGACCGGTGAGCCACATTCCGTTCACGGCGTGATTATTCCGCTGACCAGAGTTTTTCATCGTGTGACTTTAGAATTTTACTTGGCACTCGTCAAAACTATCTGCGGGAAAGCGATAGGATCGCCGGCAGATTTTCGAGGCTGGGTAATGATGAGCACAAACAAAAAACCCGCCCAAAACAATGGGCGGGTTTTTTTAAAGCCAATTGCTGCTATCGGCAAGCGGAAGGACGGTATTTTCCTAAAATCGTGGCACTACCACCCGCATTGCTGCACGTCCAGGTCTTGCCACCATCACCTGTTTGTAACATCAACGTTCCGCCAGCAACGAGTTTGCTCGCAGTGGTTCTCATGACCGCCTGGATTTGCAAAACGCCCGTCGATCCCTGCGCTGTGAGCTGTTTAACTCCCCGAACATATTTGCCGATGGTATTGCCCATGACCGATGAGCTTGTGGTTGGCCAGGAACCCTTGTCGGAGAACCATTCGGCGTACGGCGTCTTGCCGCCAGACATCAGTTCAACCGCTTCAGACACCTGAGCGCGTGCCGTATAGTCCTGATAAGCCGGAATCGCTACGGCAGCCAAAATACCAATGATCGCTAC
>DASPRE010000101.1:0-4272 GCA_035624615.1 Burkholderiales bacterium
GGCGGCCAAATACGAGCACTGTATAATTATGACGGTGGCAAGGTCATTCAAAGCACGACGCCTTTCAGGTTTGGCGCGAGCGGCGGCGGGTTGTTTGATGAGCAGGGGAGGCTGGTGGGTGTCGTTACCTTTCTTTCACGGCTTGACCAGAGCTATCATTTTTCACTGCCCGTTAGCTGGGTGGCGAACAGAATGGCGGTGAATAGATTGCAAAACGCGGCGCCGCTGCCCGAGGAATTCGCGTTCTGGCAGCAACCGTATGAACGCGAGCCGTTTTTTTTGCAGGCGGCCGCCCTGGAGGCAGGCAACAAGTGGAACGAGCTATTGGAGCTTGCTGAAAAATGGTCGGCCGCCGAAAGCCGTAACGCAAATTCCTGGCTCGCTTTGGGAAAAGCGCACCAGCATTTGCAGCAATACGACCAAGCCATTGCGTCTTACCGCAAAGCCATTGCTCTCGACCGCGATTATCCTGAAGCCTGGTACAATCTTGGCCTAGTGTATCTCGACCTGGGAAAGAATCGAGAAGCCGAGGAGGTGAGCAAAGTGCTCGGCGGTATGGATGAAGAATTGGCGCAAGAGTTGTCAACCGCGCAAACCCCGCACTAGACTTGCAGATAGGTGCTGCGGTTGCGCATGATTTTTACTTTCGGTTAGTAGGAGTGATTGCATTATGCATGTAAGAAACATTTTTGCCGCGAGCGCGGCGATGCTTTTGTTATTCCCGTCGGCGGCATTGTACGCCGATGACAAGATTTCCGAGGCGGAAACTCTGCTTTTTGAGACCAACCATTTAAAAAAGATAACCAAGCCCGAAAAGCTGCACTACATTTTTGTCAAAAGCGGGACATTGGAGCAAAACTTTCAGGATGACGTGCAGATCACTATTGACAAGATTATGCCCGATGGCGGTAAGTACATTACGACTGAATTTTTGTCCGGGTCAAAAAGGATAGAGTTTCCGCCCATCGAGGATGCAAAGAGCAACCCGGTACTGCTGTGGTTCCTGGAACGTGATATTCGCGAAATGCAGCGCCTGACCGGCGGCAAGTCTCCATATTTCAGGAAACGCATACGAATTGCGCTGGCCGATCACGCTGAGGTGCGCCCGGTTAAAATTGCTTACGACGGCAAGGAAGTGAACGGAAATGAAATCAAGATCACGCCGTATATCAATGACGAACTGAAAGAGCGCTTCGGTAGGCATGTGGGCAAGTACTATCTGTTCACTCTATCCGACAGGATTCCAGGCGGAATATATCAATTGCGCACTGTTGATCCTGATGGCCAGTCAGACAAATCCGGCACGGTACCGCCCCTGATTGAGGAAACCCTCACGTTCAGTCCAGACAAAAAAAGAGTTGCACGTTGAAGTTTTGGGAGCGAGGCGCAAGTGGCCACCGTACAACTTACCAAAGATAATTTCGAACCGACCATAGCTGGCAACTCGATGGTGATTGTAGATTTCTGGGCACCGTGGTGCGGGCCGTGTCGCTCGTTTGCACCGATTTTCGATGCAGCCTCGGAGAAATATCTGGAGATTATATTTGCCAAGGTCAATACCGACGAAGAGCAAGAGCTGGCAGCGAAATTCCAGATCCGTTCAATCCCAACGTTGATGATCCTGCGCGAACAGGTCATTCTGTTTTCGCAGCCGGGCGCTCTTCATGCTTCAGCGCTTGAGGCCATTATTGAGCAGGCTCAGGCGGTGGATATGGCCCTGGTGCATGAGGAGATTAAGAAGGAGCAGCCGATTAGCCATTAATTCTGGTCGCGCGTGATACAGGAACTTTGCTTTTGCTCAAGCGCGCGGGTGCTGCATCTTTTTCGCCGCTGAAGGACACTGGTTTTCAGGGATGGGGCAGGTCGGCTACGAGCGCCGCGCCTAACCGCTGGCCATCTGGGTACTCCGCGTTCGTGGTCCAAAAACTGCGTTTTTAGCAATGTAAAAATCTCTGCGGCGATTCGCGTGATTTCCCTTCGACAGCATTACCGCAATCGCAGCAATTCGCCTTGCTTTATGATTCTCATCCGACGCCCGCATGCTGCGACGAGACTTAACTGCACTCTTCGAAGGCAAATGGAACCGTGGAATTTAAATAAAAATGCTTTTCGTCAAAGACTTACGAAAACGACGGGCACAGCGTGAAAAGGCAGACGCAAACAGACATCTCAAGGATTTGCGATGATTGATTTAAGGAAAGGCTCGGACCGCGGTCATTTCGATCACGGCTGGCTCAAGACATATCATACCTTTTCGTTTGCGGATTATTTCGACCGCGACCACATGAGCTTTAGCAGCTTGCGGGTCATCAATGAAGATTATGTTCATGCCGGGAAAGGCTTCGGAACGCACCCGCACCGCGACATGGAGATTATCACTTATATTCTGGAAGGGCAGCTCGCGCATAAAGACAGCATGGGCAATGGCTCGATCATCAAACCCGGAGACGTGCAGCGCATGAGCGCCGGAACAGGCGTCACACACAGTGAATTCAACGCCTCACAAGATGAGATTGTTCATCTGCTGCAAATCTGGATTTTGCCCAAATATAGCGGATTACAACCGAGCTATGAGCAAAAGTATTTTGACGCACGCGAAAAGCAGAATAAATTGCGCTTGGTCGCTTCGTCTGACGGCCGCGAGGGGTCTGTCACCATTCACCAGGATGCTTCAATGTACGCAAGCATTTTAAGCAAGGGCAAAGAGTTGAGCTTCTCGCTTGCAAACAGTCGGCGCGCTTACATCCAGGTGCTGCGCGGCGCGCTTAAAGTAAACAGCGAGCGCCTTAACGCGGGCGATGGCGCGAAAATTACTGGCGAGAAAGTCATTAATCTCGCCGCCGCAGATGAAAGCGAATTGCTAATGTTTGATCTCCAATGAGGAAATAAATTGAAAGGAGCGCAACCATGGATAAAGCATGTGAAATGACCAAGAAGTATGCGCCGCTTATCGGACGCATATTGTTGGCACTGATATTCGTCATTGCCGGTTTCGGAAAAATTACCGCATACAACGCTACTGCGGGCTACATGGCTGGCCACGGGTTGCCGTTTGCTCAGGTGCTGCTGGTGCCGGTCATTTTTATCGAATTTGGTGGCGGCTTGATGCTGCTCCTTGGCTGGAAGGCGCGCTGGGCAGCGCTGGCACTTTTCCTGTTCATTATCCCAACCACGCTCATTTTTCATCCGTTCTGGATAGCGGACGCCGATCAAATGCAAAACCAAATAAACTTCCTGAAGAATCTCGCCATCATGGGCGGTATGCTCTACATCATGGCCTACGGTTCCGGCTCCTTCAGTTTGGGTAAGAAGGACCAGTGCGGGGAGAATGCATGATTGTACAAAAGAAAGCGCAAACTTCGGTCGCGATTCACGACATTATCGCCCGGCGTTGGAGCCCGCGGGCATTTGATAAATCGAAACCCGTAAGCCGCGGACAAGTAATGGCACTCCTGGAGGCGGCGCGCTGGGCGCCTTCCTGCTACGGCGACGAGCCATGGCGTTATTTGGTCTGGGACCGCTACCGCGATCCCGGCCCTTGGCAAAAGGCGTTTGAATGCCTCTCGGAAGGCAACCAGGCATGGGTACAAAACGCGCCGCTGCTGTTGGCTTCCGTCGCGGCCAGCCAATTCGTGCACAACGGCAATCCCAACCGCTGGGGACAGCACGACACCGGTGCAGCGAGCGCAAATCTGGTGCTTCAGGCAGTCGCGCTGGGGCTTGCTGCGCACCAAATGGGTGGTTTCGATGTTGATATGTTGCGCGAACGATTCGCCATTCCTGCGGGCTTTACGCCAATGGCGATGATCGCAGTGGGCTATCAAGCCGATGTTGCAATTCTGGAACGGAATTTCAAGGAGCGGGAGCTCGCGGCGCGCACGCGGAGGCCCATTGGGGAAAAATTCTTCGAGGGAGCTTGGGGCGTTCCAGTTGCGTGAGCAGCAAAATCACGGGCACGTTACCGGCTTAGCTTATCAGTGGTGAAGAATTTTTGACAAGAATTGCTGTGCGCGCTCCGAGCGAGGCTTACCGAAGAATTTATCCTTCTCGTCGTCTTCGACAATGCGGCCGTGGTCCATGAAAATTACCCGGTGAGCGACCTTGCGGGCGAAGCCCATTTCATGGGTTACACACATCATGGTCATGCCTTCCCTGGCGAGCTCGACCATCACATCCAGCACCTCGTTGATCATCTCGGGATCGAGCGCGGAGGTCGGCTCGTCGAAGAGCATGGCAATTGGATTCATCGCCAACGCGCGGGCAATTGCCACG
>DASPRE010000103.1:0-21379 GCA_035624615.1 Burkholderiales bacterium
AAAGGGGAATGTCAATGTGGTGAGTGACGCCGGGGTAGCGGTGCTGGCTGCATGCGCGGGGCTCAAAAGTGCCGCGCTCAACGTCTACGTCAACACGGCGGCAATTAAGGACGAGGCGTTTAACAAACAAAAACTGGCGGAGCTCGATAAGGTGCTCGCGGATGCCGATCGCGTTACTGACGGAATCTACCAGCTGGTGAAAGGCAAACTCGTTGCGCATTAGGGAACCTCTGATTAAGTCCCACGCTGTTGCGACGGTGGCTTTCCGGGATAGCGCCGCCGCAGGCGGAGCCTCGGCAGTGCGACCCGGAGGCGGCGCTGCGCTCGCTCCCCTGCGCACGTTCCGAGGCGCGACGGTCCGCGAGCGCACACGCGAAGCGAGGCGCAGCGAATGGTTGACCCCCTTGGCAAGCCGAGCGACAAAGCAGACTGCCCAGACGAGCCCCGTCCCTTCGGGTTGCGGCAAAATGCGCCGTCTGCATCGTTGCGCTCCTCGGCTTCGTAGTGCGCCCCGGACTCGGTCTCGCGCAGCGTGGTGCGGGCAGGGGCGCAGAAGACTGCGTCTGATAACATGGAGCGGAGCTTGTGCGGCTGCTCCCGCAAGCGGGCCTTCGGCTAACGGGTCGCAGCCGCGCTACGACCTTCGTCGCGCGCCTTGCATCCATCCGCATTTTGCCGGCAACGCAATCTGCGGAGGACTTAATTAGAGGTTCCTAAGCTTATTGCAAAACGTCATGAGCGGGTCGAAATGCTAGGCGCGGGCGAGCGAAAGGCAAGGCAGTACAGAGAAGGTACGGGGCGAGCCTTGAGCGAGCGCGGAGCGCCCCGCGGATCGGCCGCTCAGAAGTTCTGCATCAAAGTGCTAAGCTGCGGCTTGCAGCACGCTTTTCAAATACATGCCGGTGTAACTCTGGCGGTTTTTCGCAATGTCTTCGGGCGTGCCTTCGGCAATCACGCGGCCGCCGCCATCGCCGCCCTCAGGGCCGAGATCAATAACCCAGTCCGCGGTTTTAATCACGTCCAGATTATGCTCGATCACCACCACGGTATTGCCGTGGTCGCGCAGACTGTGCAGCACCTTGAGCAGCAAGTCGATATCGTGGAAATGCAGGCCGGTGGTGGGTTCGTCCAGAATATATAGCGTCCGGCCCGTGTCGCGCTTGGAGAGCTCGAGCGAGAGCTTGACGCGCTGCGCCTCGCCCCCGGAAAGCGTGGTCGCGGACTGCCCGAGCTTGATATAACCCAATCCTACGTCCAGCAAGGTGCGGAGCTTTTTTGCGACCACCGGTACTGGTGAGAAAAACTCGTAAGCCTGCTCCACCGTCATTTGCAAGATTTCGTGGACGTTCTTTCCCTTGTACTGGATTTCGAGTGTCTCACGGTTGTAGCGTTTGCCGTGGCACACATCACACGGCACATAGATATCGGGCAGAAAATGCATCTCCACTTTCAGCACCCCGTCGCCCTGGCAAGCTTCGCAGCGCCCGCCCTTGACATTGAAAGAAAAACGCCCCGGCCCGTAACCGCGTTCGCGTGCCTGCGGCACGCCCGCAAACAGTTCGCGAATCGGAGTGAAAAGGCCGGTGTAGGTCGCTGGATTGGAGCGCGGAGTACGGCCTATAGGACTTTGATCCACGCTGATGGCCTTGTCGAAAAACTCCATGCCCTCGATTGCCGCATGCGGTGCGGGTTCTATTGGGCTGCCGTACAGATGCCGCGCTACGGCGTTATACAAGGTATCGTTGATCAGCGTGGATTTGCCGGAACCGGAGACCCCGGTCACACACACCATCAGCCCGAGAGGCAAATTCAGATTGATCTGTTTGAGGTTGTTGCCACTGGCGCCCAGAATGTGCAGCATGCGTTTGCGGTCCGGTTTGTGGCGCAGCCCCGGCAGTTTGATGGTGCGCTTGCCCGCGAGGTACTGGCCTGTGAGCGACTCCGGGTGTTTGCGTATCTGCTGCGGCGGGCCTTCCGCAACCACTCGGCCGCCGTGCTCCCCTGCTCCCAACCCCATGTCTACCACGTGATCGGCGCTCATAATGGCTTCGTAATCGTGTTCGACTACAATGACGCTGTTGCCAAGATCGCGCAGCCGTTTGAGTGTATCCAGCAATCGGCCGTTGTCGCGCTGATGCAGGCCAATCGAAGGCTCGTCCAGAACATACATGACTCCAGTCAATCCGGAACCGATCTGGCTTGCCAAACGTATGCGCTGCGCTTCCCCGCCGGAAAGCGTGTCCGCCGAACGCTCGAGAGAGAGATAATCGAGGCCAACGTTATTGAGAAACTGCAATCGGTTGATGATTTCCTTGATTATTTTTTCAGCAATGGCCTGCTTGGCGCCGCTTAATTTCATGCTCTCGAAAAATTGCACGGTTTGCTGCAAAGGCATGGAGCTTATTTCATAAATGGTCCGGTTTGCCACACGCACATGGCGTGCTTCGCGGCGCAGTCGCGTGCCGTGGCATTGCGGGCAGGGTTGGCTATTCAGATATTTCGCCAGTTCCTCGCGTACCACCAGCGAATCGGTTTCCCGGTAGCGTCGCTCGAGATTGGGAATGATGCCCTCGAAAGCGTGCTCGCGCTGGTAATTGTTGCCGCGTTCGCCGAGGTAGGTGAATTTGATTTTCTCCCTGCCACTGCCGTTCAAGACGACGTCTTGGACGGCTTTCGGCAGTTTTTCAAAAGGAGTTTCCAGGTCAAATTGGTAATGAGAGGCTAGACTTGCGAGCATCTGGAAGTAAAACTGATTGCGCCGGTCCCAGCCCTTGATGGCGCCTGAAGCGAGACTTAGATGCGGAAACGCGACCACGCGCTTGGGGTCGAAAAAGCTGATTTGCCCCAAACCGTCGCAGCGCGGACAGGCCCCCATCGGGTTATTGAAGGAAAATAACCGCGGCTCGAGCTCCGGCAGGGAATAGCTGCATACCGGGCAGGCGAATTTGGCGGAAAAGAGATGCTCGCGACCGCTGTCGATTTCCACTGCCAGCGCGCGTCCGTCGGCGTGGCGCAGTGCGGTTTCAAACGATTCGGCCAGCCGCTGCTTGACGTCGGGCCGTATTTTGAGGCGGTCCACCACCACTTCGATGGTGTGTTTGCGGGTTTTTTGCAGCTTGGGAAGATTATCTATTTCGTATACTTTGCCGTTGATCCTGAGCCGTACAAAACCCTGCGCGCGCAATTCGTCGAACAGATCCATCTGTTCCCCTTTTCTGCCAACAATCAGCGGAGAGAGGATCATCAACTTAGTGTCTGTCGCCAGCTGCAGTACGTGATCGACCATTTGCGAGACGCTTTGCGCCTGCAGCAGGATTTCATGATCCGGGCAATACGGCTCGCCGACGCGCGCGAACAATAGGCGCAGGTAGTCGTGTATTTCCGTGACCGTTCCGACAGTGGATCGCGGATTGTGCGAGGCCGCTTTTTGCTCTATGGAAATCGCGGGCGAGAGACCCTCGATCAAGTCCACGTCGGGCTTCTCCATAAGCTGCAGAAACTGACGAGCGTAAGCAGAGAGCGATTCGACATAACGGCGCTGGCCTTCGGCATACAGCGTGTCGAAAGCCAGCGAAGACTTTCCGGAACCGGATAAGCCGGTAATCACGATCAGCTTGTTGCGCGGCAAATCGAGACTGATGTTTTTTAGATTGTGAGTGCGTGCGCCGCGGATTTTTATGAAGTCCACGAGCCTGACCTATCCTGGCGATGACCAACCTGCTAATATACCTGAGTTCCCGGATTTTTCCCAACCCCCCTATGGCTTTCTCTGACAGGATGACCCCGCTGGAATTACGCGCCAGTCTGGGGCTTGCCAGTATTTTTGGCCTGCGCATGCTGGGAATGTTTGTGATTCTTCCAGTGTTCGCAGTCTATGCTGAAAGTTTGCCGGGCGGCGTCAGCCATACCTTGGTGGGGATTGCATTGGGCGCATACGGCCTCACCCAGGCGATTCTGCAGATACCTTTTGGCTGGGTCTCAGACCGCATCGGTCGCAAGCCGACGATTTATGCGGGGCTGGTTCTGTTTGCTATCGGTAGCTTTGTTGCAGCGTCGGCACAGGACATTTACGTCATTATTGGCGGGCGCGTGCTGCAAGGGTCGGGCGCGATTTCCGCCGCGGTGATTGCCATGACCGCCGATTTGACCCGCGAAGAACACCGTACTAAGGCCATGGCGCTGATCGGCTCGACCATCGGGCTCAGCTTTGCGCTGTCACTGGTCTTGGGACCATTGCTGTTTCATCTCATGGGCGTGCCAGGCATCTTTGCCATGACCGGCGTGCTAGCGCTGTCGGCGATGATCGTAGTGTACGCGGTAATTCCCAATCCGCAACACAGCTATTCAGCGGGTGATGCTCAGAGCAGCAGGCTGCTCGCGGTAATACGCGAAGGCCAGTTATTGCGTTTGAATTTCGGGATTTTCTCGCTGCATGCGGTACTGATGGCGTTGTTTATCGTGGTCCCCTTTGCGTTGCGCAACGCAGGACTGAGGGTTGAGCGCCACTGGCTCATGTATCTGCCGGTAATGTTGGGTTCATTCGTATTGCTTCTGCCCGCTGTTCTGTTCGCGGAAAAGAAAGCCAAGCTCAAACAGGTGTTTTGTGCGGCGGTGGTGCTGATGCTCGCAACAGAGGTATTGTTGCCTTGGCTGCTCGGCAGTCTGTGGGAAATCTTTATTGCGTTGCTCGCGTTCTTTACGGCTTTCAATATACTTGAAGCGTCGCTGCCTTCGCTTATATCAAAATTCGCGCCGCCCGGAGCCAAAGGCACCGCGATAGGTGTGTACAGCAGCGTTCAGTTTCTCGGCGCTTTTGTGGGCGCTGCGGTGAGCGGATATCTTTCACAGCATTACGGCACGAAAGCGGTATTTATTTTCGGTGTTGTGCTAATGGCCATTTGGCTTATACCCGCCTTTACCATGAAACTGCCGATTGCAGCTGAAACCAAAATTTATCCGATTCCAGTGATGGACAGCCGCCGTGCCAGCGGCCTGTCTCAACGGCTGGCCTCAGTGCCAGGAGTGCAAGAAGCGCTGGTGATCGCCGCTGAAGGCGTGGCATACATCAAGGTGGACAGCAGCGTTTTTGACGAACAAAATGTAATCAGACTAATAGCAGGGGAGGTTTAGGAACCTCTGATTAGGTCCCGCGTGGTCGCGACGGCGGCATTCCGCGTTGTAGGGCGTGAAGCGAGGCGCGCCGACTAGTTACCACATATTCGCAAGCCGAGCGACAAAGCCATGCGCGCGGATAAGGCGCCCCGGACCCGGTCTCG
The DNA here is from genome assembly GCA_035624615.1 of Burkholderiales bacterium. GTDB lineage: Bacteria > Pseudomonadota > Gammaproteobacteria > Burkholderiales > JAHFRG01 > JAHFRG01. The sequence continues at coordinate 5,277 of DASPRE010000103.1, forward strand.
CGCAGCGTGGTGCGGGAAGGGGCGCAAGCTGCCGCATGAGACATCGTAAAATGGTGCGCTCATGCTGCCGCTCCCGCACCCCAAGCTTCGCTGACCGTGTCGCGCCAGCCGTCCCAAAGGGTTGCGGCGACTAAGGCCACAGCTACGGCGTTGCGTTCCTCGTCCATAGTCTTTACTATGGACATCGTCGCGCGCCTTGCATCTGCGGCCTTCTCGCCCGCAACGCGGTTCACGTAGGACTTAATCAGAGGTTCCATATGGCATCCGTCAACAAGGTAATCATCATCGGCAACCTCGGGCGCGACCCGGATGTGCGCTACATGCCAGACGGCGGGGCCGTCGCCAACATCAGCGTCGCCACTACCGATACCTGGAAGGACAAGAGCGGCGAAAAACAGGAGCGCACCGAATGGCACCGCGTGGCCTTCTTCGGCAAGCTCGCGGAAATCGCCGGGGAGTATTTGAAAAAAGGCAGCCAGGTATATGTCGAAGGCTCGCTGCGCACGCGCAAGTGGCAAGACAAGGAAGGTCAGGAGCGCTATACGACTGAAATCGTCGCGGACCGCATGCAGATGCTGGGAAGCCGCGCTGGCGGCTCTGAACCCATGACCCGTGAGGCACCCGCCAAAGAACCAACCGCTTCAAACTCTGCGGGCAAGGGCGGCGGGATTGAAGATCTAGAGGACGATATTCCTTTTTGAGCTTGGTTTCCTGTATTGGTGGCGATTATGCGGTCATGCTTGCGGCGTTCAGCGTGCCGATCGCCACGGACAGGGCAACCAACAGAATGCCACTCGCTAAGTGGTCCTCGGCAATGGTTCTGCGGAAATGCGGTACGCACAGCGCAGCGGCTGCATAGGCAATGAGTTGCGCAAGGAACGCAATCCCCGCCCAAACAAGCATGTCTCTGATATTCGCGCTCTGGGCGACCGCTTTGCCGACGGGGATTGCAAAACCAATAATCGCACCGCCTAGCGAAAGCGCAGCTGCCTTATTGCCCGCGCGGATCAGTTTGATCTCATGATACGGCGTAATGGCGTTGTAGAGCATCACAAACACAGTGAGCAGCACCAACGAGACTACGAAATACAACACAAATGTCCCGATCCCCCCGAGATTTTCCATAAAGCTCTCCATTTTGATTTCTCCTTAATCGAAGTAATGGGGTATGAAACGGCTCGCATTGGTCGTCACCAGCCGTGAATCTTCGCGAATCCCGATTCCTGCGGGCTCATCGCCCACGATCCAAGCGCCGATCACCGGATGGTTGCCGTCAAACTCCGGAAGAGGTTGGAATGCTTGGTAGACGCATCCCTCGGCGCCGTAGCTGCCTTGAGTAGCGAAAATTTCCTCTCCGAGCCTTGATAAAATCGCAATGTTAGCGCCCTCCCTCGAAAGGATCGGTTTTCTCACGTAAGCGCCTTCGATTTTTCTAGGCTCCAGGAAAGCGGGAAGAAGGTTGGGATGCTCAGGAAAAAGTTCCCAAAGAGCTGCAAGAAGTCCTTTGTTCGAAAGAAGCATCTTCCAGGCAGGCTCGACAAAGACAGTACCGGAACTTGGAATATTCGGTCCGAATGGTTCGCGCACGAGCCACTCCCAAGGATAGAGTTTAAACAGGACGCGGACCGGTTGATTGCTGCAGTCCACGAAACAGGCGGGCTCCTGCGCCCAGCCGATATCCTCGATGAAGATGAATCTCGCATCAAGCCCGGCCTGCAAGGCCGTGTCACGCAGGTATTCAAGGTTGCCCAAGTCCTCGGGGTTTTCCTTGACGCATGCAAAATGCACGGGCGTGTCGACAGGAATGTTCCTCGCGAGAATCTTCCAGCGCCCAATCAGGCGCTCGTGCAGGGAATTGAACTGGTCAGCGTCATCCCGGTGCACGTCCTGCAACCAGTACCACTGAACAACCGCCGTTTCGAGCGCCGAGGTCGGCGTGTCGGCGTTGTACTCGAGAAGTTTAGGCGGATTCATGCCGTCGTAGGAAAGATCGAATCGGCCATAAAGCGATGGCGCGCGCCGGTTCCACGAATCGACAATATAAGGCACGCACCAGCGCGGAATTGCCAGGCGCTCAAAGGCGTCAACTTTGATGATTTGCTCCACAGTCTTGAGGCACATGCCGTGCAATTCCGCAGCCGCCGACTCGAGCTCGTCAATTTCCCCTGAGCTGAAGCGGTAACAGGCCGATTCATCCCAGTAGGTGCCATCCACGCTATGGTAGTCGAATCCCGCCCATTCGCATTTCTCGGCCCAATCAGGACGTGGAATACTAGGTTCGCGGTGCATCAGCCGCTTGCGCCATGAGCAGAGGCATGGGAGCCGAATCCCCCGCGCGATACGTGTGTGGCAAACGCGCGGCTCCCGGGACGCTCCGGCGGGTGTATACCGTCGTTGCGCCTGCCCAAATAGACATAGCGCGGCCCGTAGTAATAGACGCCGGCGCCAGTGCGAGTTACGCCCGGGGCCGGCTCGCAGCGGTTTTCGTCGCCCCAGTCGCGCACGCAGTCCGCCTTGTCTGAGTAAATATCTCTCGCTTGTGGAGGTTCGCGCGGACCGCATCCGGAAAGTGCGGCTGAGCCAATCAGCGTTAGCGTTATGGCCGCAGTGGATTTGCGAATCGGTTTTTTCTTCATCGCGCGCCTCCCGTGCGCGTTCTTATCCTGAATCTTGCATCACTTGAACCCGGATTGTTCGGTAATTATGACTTGCTTGATCATCCCGTCCGTGACCCAGCCTTTGAGCATGCCCGCAGCCTCCTGCGCCACCTGAAGTTCGTCTATCCATTCGCAAAGGCCGCCGCAAATATCCGCAAATTTATTGCCGCTTTTCATCGCATCCATCGCCCATGCTTCCGCGACGTTCATTGACCGGAAGTAAATATTGAGCTCGCGCCGCCATAACACCCAGCCCAACGGAGACTCGTTCTTCTGCGGAATTTCCGGCCGTTCTTTTTTATCCACAGCTTTCCAGAATGCCGGCACATTCCATTCGAGGTTCAGGCGCTGCAGTGAAGCATGGGGCGTGAATGCCATCGCAGGCCACGCATCCGCCGGAATCTTTGTTATCTCCTCCACTGTTATCACCGGATCATTCGGAGCGTCAAATGCGAGCGCCATTGACCATTCGAAAGCGGCCATTTCGCTTAATTCCGGGTGCTCGTTGTACGGCCGGGCGGTTTTCAGGAATTCCGCCAGATCGCCGCCGTACCAGCGCAGGTTGTAATAGGGTGAGGGATGACTTTCTATATACGCATACCCAATTTTGTCGAACTCATCATCACCTGCTAGCTTGCGCAAACCAGGATAATCGGTGTCCAGGGCTTCCATGAGCCGCAGGCGGTAGGCATTCGAATAGATATTCAGCCGTGTTTTGGCGCTGGCGCGCCGGGTGCCCACTACTTTGCGCTCCATGCTACGGTCGCGCTTGAACACGTAGTTCTGGAACTCCCTTTGCAGGTCTGACAGGGCTTTCATGCCGCTTTAGCTCTGGCCAAAATCGGCCCCGCAACGCTTCTAGCATAATTGAGTTCGGTGAGAAGCTCTTTAAGAGGTGGGATGTTGTCGTCCCGTTCGATCATTGTGGAAATGGCGCCAAAGCGATTCAATGCTTGCTCGTAGAGTGCCCACACCGGATCGATAATCGAGTGATCGTGGGTATCAACGATGTAATTGCCGCAGTTCTGGTGGCCCGCCAAGTGAAACTGCTGGACTCTTTCGACGGGAATGCCTTTGAGATAGTCCTCGGGCTCAAAACCGTGATTGAAGCTGCTGACGTAGATATTGTTGATGTCGAGCAGAATCAGGCAGTCGGCTTGCTCCGCGACATGAGCCAGGAACTCCCACTCGCTGAATTGCGACTGTTTATAGGTGATATAGCTCGAGACGTTTTCTAGAAGAATTCTGCGTTCCAGAAATTCCTGGACATGTTTGACTCTGGAGACCACGTGCCTCACCGCTTCCTCGGTATACGGAAGAGGCATCAAATCATGCAGATTTAATCCACCCACTCCGGTCCAGCATAAGTGATCGGAGATCCACTTGGGCTCGATTCTGTCCGCCAAGGTTTTGAGTTGTCTCAGATAATCCCGATTCAGGGGATCTGTGCCGCCAATCGAAAGCGATACCCCGTGCATGACCACCGGATAACAAGCGCGGATGCGATCGAGATAATGAAGAGGCTTGCCCCCCGGGACTAAATAATTCTCGGACAAGACCTCGAACCAATCCACATTGGGACGGGTCGCAAGTATCTCCTCGTAATGCGGGATCCTCAACCCCAGGCCAAAGCCCAAATAATCGGGTTTACGCGATCTGGTGATGGCAGACATGAGAAAAGGATAACAGAAGCCCTAAGACAAAACACTTTTCGGTAAGTTGCACCGACACCGTTTCCCGGCAATTTTAAATGATCTGGTCAGTATTTTTTCGGCATCGGCGGTTGTAGCCCTGACGGGGCACAAGCCGAGTCGATTCCCGTCAACTTATAGCTGCGGCCCCGGCAATTACTCGATATTGATTAAGTTACAATTAGGCCTGCCGGTTTACAGCTTGAATCCAGGCTGGGGCTAGCCATAAAAATGATCCGGCTTTAGGCAGCGGCGCTTGATTCTCGTATTTTGGTAGAGCCGGTCCTTGGGTTACGAATTAAACAGCCGCCATTGAATGGAATAAATAGCGTTAGCCAGGTGCAAATGAGCGAATTCGCCATAACAGTCGAGGGGCTGACTAAATACTTCGGCAAGGTACTCGCTGTAGATGCAGTGAGCTTCAGTGTGCGCCAGGGCTCGACATGCGCGCTGTTGGGCGGCAACGGCGCGGGAAAAACCACCACACTTTCAGTATTGCTCGGCTTACTGCTGCCCACAGCAGGTCGCGTGACCGTCTTGGGCGAGGACATCTTGAGGCACCGTTACCGCGCGCTGCCACGAATGAATTTTACCTCTCCCTATGTGGATTTGCCGAAGCGCCTCACCGTTGCGGAAAACCTGACCGTGTACGCGCGCTTGTACGGGATGAGTAACATCAGGCCGCGCCTTGAAGAACTTTCGGAAGAATTGCAAATCGGCGCTTTCATGCACCGCCCTTACGGCACGCTGTCCGCGGGGCAACGGACGCGAGTTGCGCTTGCCAAGTCACTGCTCAATCAGCCGGAAGTGCTGTTGCTCGATGAGCCCACCGCTTCCCTCGATCCGGACATGGGTGACCGCATGCGCGCCCTGCTGGTCAACTACCAGAAGCGTAGCCGGGCAACGCTCTTGCTCGCTTCGCACAACATGCTGGAGGTAGAGCGGATGTGCGACGATGTGATCATGATGCGCGAAGGAAAAATCGTTGATCATGGTACGCCGCAAGCGCTGCTTGCACATTATGGTCGCAAAAACCTGGAAGAAGTTTTCCTGGATGTCGCACGCCATCGTAGATACGAACCGGCGATGAGAAGCGCGCTATGAGCGCAGTAGTATTTTCCCCGCGCCGCATCGGTGCAATGGTGCTGCGCCATGTCTACTTGATGCGCAAATCCTGGCCGCGCATCTTGGAGCTCGCCTATTATCCATCCATGCAGATGATCCTGTGGGGATTTATCGCAAAGTTCCTCACTACCACCGGCTCCTGGGTGGCGCAGGCTCCCGGACTTTTGATAGCCTCGGTTCTACTTTGGGACATCCTTTTCAGAAGTCAATTGGGGGTGTCGCTCACTTTTTTTGAGGAGATGTATTCGCGCAACCTCGGCCATTTGTTTGTTAGCCCATTGCGGCCTTACGAGCTGGTGTGCTCGAAACTGATCATCAGTCTGCTGCGCACTTTGATTGGCGTAGGCGGTGCCGCGCTTCTGGCGATCCCGTTTTACCATTATTCGATCTTCAGCATGGGGCTTCCGCTGATCGCATTCTTCGCCAATTTGATGATGATGGGATGGGCAATTGGCCTGATGGTCTCGGCTTTGGTGCTGCGCTGGGGATTGGGCGCGGAAAACCTGGCATGGGCGTTGATTTTCGCCGCCGCTCCGGTGAGCGGCGTGTATTATCCCATAAGCGTGCTCCCGGGCTGGCTGCAGCCGCTGTCGCTTGCGCTGCCATCCAGCCATGTGTTTGAAGGCATGCGTGCAGTGATGATTGAGCATCAATTCCGCGTTGATCAGCTGATCGACGCGCTGGTGCTGAATTTTATTTACCTGGTCGCGGGGATTTTGGTTTTCCTTGCCGCTTTTCGTGGCGCGAGGAAGCGCGGGCTGCTGCTGCACATCGGCGAATGAACCCTTGAGTTTGCCGCAAGCCGTCCCCACCTACTTCTCAGTAAAATTGCGGCTTACGCTATAATATTCGGTCTTTTGAATTAGGGAACATTTATGCCTATTTACGAATATCGCTGCGCCTCCTGCGGCTTTCAGAAAGAAGTCTTGCAGAAAATCAACGATGTTCCACTGACCCGTTGTCCTGAATGCGGAATGTCCAGTATGCAAAAACTGGTTTCCGCCGCCGGATTCCAACTTAAAGGTAAAGGCTGGTACGCCACCGATTTCAAGAAAGACGTTAAGCCAAAAAAGGAAGAACCGAAATCCGGTGATGATAAAAAGCCTGCCGCGACTTGCCAAAACGGCACTTGCCCGGCGTGCGAATAATTAATGAAGCGCTATTTCATTACCGGGCTTCTGATTTGGGTGCCGCTGGTCATTACCCTGTGGGTGCTGGATATCCTGTTCGGCACCATGGATCAAAGCCTGCGCCTGCTTCCACCGGCGTGGCGTCCGGAAGCGCTTTTCGGTTTCCACATTCCCGGTTTGGGTGCGATAGTCACGGTGCTGGTGGTGTTTCTTACAGGTTTGTTCAGCGCCAACATCCTCGGCCAGCGCTTCGTGCACCTTTGGGAATGGCTGCTCGGGCGCATCCCGGTGGTGAAAACGATCTACAGCAGCGTCAAGCAGGTCAGCGACACGCTGATTTCCGGCCAAGGCCAAGCGTTTCGCAAGGCGTTGTTAGTGCAATATCCGCGCGAAGGCTCGTGGACCATAGCCTTTCAAACCGGGCAGCCGGGCGGAGATGTTGTAAATTATCTGAAAGGCGAATACGTGAGCGTTTACGTGCCGACCACGCCCAATCCCACGTCAGGCTTCTTTCTGATGATGCCGAAAGCCGAGGTAATCGAGCTCGACATGAGTGTGGATGAGGCGCTTAAATACATCATCTCCATGGGAGTCGCTGCGCCGCTTGCTCATAAAAAAACCGGCTAAGAAACACAGCTTTCAGCCCGATTTCGATCTCGGAATTCCCGGTCCTCAATCATGATGCGTACAGAGTATTGCGGCCTCATTAGCCGGAAACATTTGCAGCAGACCGTCAACCTATTCGGCTGGGTGCACCGGCGGCGCGACCATGGGGGCGTAATTTTCATTGACTTGCGCGACCGCGAAGGATTAGTACAAGTGGTATGCGATCCCGACCGGCCAGACATGTTTAAGATCGGGGAAAAGATTCGCAACGAATTCGTTTTAAGAGTTATTGGCAAAGTGCGTCAACGTCCCGAAGGCACGGTGAACCCGGATTTGATCAGCGGCGAAGTTGAAGTACTGGCGCACGAAATCGAGATACTCAATTCTTCGCTCACGCCACCGTTCCAGCTCGATGATGAAAATCTTTCTGAAACCACCCGGCTTACCTACCGCGTGATTGACCTGCGGCGCAGGCATATGCAGTCGAATCTCAGGCTGCGCTATAAGATCGCGATGGCAGTGCGGAGCTTTCTCGATGCGCACGGCTTCATAGATATTGAAACGCCGATGCTTACCAAGTCTACGCCGGAAGGCGCGCGCGATTATCTGGTTCCTTCTCGTCTCCATCCCGGGCAGTTTTTTGCTCTGCCACAATCGCCGCAGCTGTTCAAGCAGCTGCTGATGATTGCCGGCTTCGATCGTTATTACCAGATCACCAAGTGTTTCCGCGACGAAGACTTGAGGGCCGACCGCCAGCCGGAATTCACACAAATAGATATCGAGACTTCGTTCTTGAACGAGGCTGAAATCACCGGGCTCATGGAAGAACTGATCCGCGACGTCTTCAGGGTGGTAAAGCAAATAGATTTGCCTAAGCCGTTCCCGCGCCTCACCTACCAGGAGGCGATGCGGCGCTACGGGTCGGACAAGCCCGACCTGCGCGTGAAGCTCGAACTCACCGAGCTTACCGATTTGATGAACGCAGTTGAGTTCAAAGTATTCCGTTCTGCCGCGGAACTAGCCGACGGGCGTATCGCAGCACTGCGCGTGCCCGATGGTGGCGCGCTCACGCGCAAGGACATCGACGATTACACCGCTTTTGTTGCCATTTATGGCGCAAAGGGGCTCGCCTACATCAAGGTCAACGAAAAAGCCAAAGGCGTGGGGGGGCTTCAGTCGCCGATACTCAAGTTTCTGCCGGAGAGCGTGATTAAAGCGATACTCGAGCGCAGCGCGGCGCAGGATGGCGATGTTATTTTCTTTGGCGCGGACAGAGCCCGGATCGTCAACGATGCATTAAGTGCTTTGCGTGAAAAGATCGGCCATGAAAAAGGTTTAGCTGAAACCGGCTGGAAACCGTTATGGGTTACGGATTTCCCGATGTTCGAGTGGAACGAGGAAGAGAAACGTTGGGATCCGCTGCATCATCCCTTTACTTCCCCGAAGGAAGGGCACACGGCTTTCCTTGACAGCGACCCGTCCAAGGTGCAAGCCAAGGCCTATGACATGGTATTAAACGGCTGGGAAATCGGCGGCGGATCAGTGCGCATTCATCGCGAGGAGATACAATCCAAAGTTTTCCGTGCACTCAACATCGGCGAGGAGGAGGCGCGACAGAAATTTGGTTTTCTGCTCGATGCACTGCAATTCGGCGCACCGCCACACGGTGGCATCGCTTTCGGCCTTGATCGCATAGCCGCCATGATGGCGGGCGCGGAATCGATCCGCGATGTGATTGCTTTCCCCAAAACCCAGCGCGCACAATGCCTGTTAACACAGGCACCAAGCCCGGTGGGCGAAAAACAATTGCGCGAGCTGCATATCCGGCTGCGAGATATAAAACCGCAGGGGGGCTGAGAATCCCGTCGCGGAGCAATTTCCGGAATTTACTGTGACCAACTTGCTGAATTCCTGTTTGGGGCTGGATGCGCGACGATGATCGGCAAATTCACGCGTTGGACGAAGGTAGAATCTGCCTCACTTTTTGCCCACCCAGGTACTGCTCGCGGCCCGAATCCTGCGTCCGGATGATTGGATAGCGGTCGTGACCCAACCGCATGTTTTATGTCCTACAAAATACCGATTTCGGTTCTAGTCATTATCCATACCGCCGATCTAAAAGTATTGTTGCTAGAAAGGGCGGACCACCCAGATTTTTGGCAATCAGTGACCGGCAGCCTGAATAAGGGCGAGACGCCGGAGCAGGCCGCAATCCGCGAGGTAAAGGAGGAAACAAGGCTGAACGCGCGTAAGTATCCTCTCAAGGATTGGAACATGCAGAACCAGTTTAAAATTTTTCCCGAGTGGCAGCACCGATATGCGCCGGGGGTGACGAAAAATACCGAACATGTGTTTGGTTTACTGGTGCCAGAGGCGTTCCGTGTGCATGTCGCGCCGCGCGAACATCTGGGTTTTGCTTGGCTGCCGTACAGAGACGCTGCACAAAAGTGTTTTTCCTGGAGCAACCGCGACGCGATTTTGGCGCTGCCGAGGTTTATACCGCACTGAACTGCAACAACGAGCTGGACGTTCTGTCTTATAATGTGTTGGTGATGCTTGGCGCACCTGGGTGCGCGAATTTATTGAGGTCGTTTCATGCAGACGAGTGCAACAGCTTTTGAACGCTTCGGTGAAATGAAGGACCAGGTCTGTGAGGAGCGTATTCTCTCGGCGAAGGCTGCGTTAGGCAAGCGCGCGGTGATTCTCGGCCACCATTACCAGCGCGCCGATGTTTATAAGCACGCTGACCTGACCGGCGATTCTCTCAAGCTCTCGCGCCTTGCGGCAAAAACCTCCGCTGAATACATCGTGTTCTGCGGCGTGCATTTCATGGCCGAAGTGGCTGACATTCTCACCTTCGGCAAACGTTCGGTGATTTTGCCTGACATGAATGCAGGCTGCTCGATGGCGGACATGGCGAACCTTCCGAAAGTGGAACGCGCCTGGCGTGAGCTTTCAAACGTAATTGATCCCGAGCAATCGGTTACGCCAGTTACTTATATCAATTCTGCGGCCGATTTGAAAGCATTCTGCGGAGAGCATGGGGGCATTGTTTGCACGTCCAGCAATGCCGGAAAAGTCCTCGAATGGTCGTTCAAGCAGCGTGAGAAGGCGCTGTTTTTTCCCGACCAGCACTTGGGCCGCTGGAGCGGGTACAGGATGGGCATCCCGCTCGAGAACATGTTGGTTTGGGACCCTGACGAGCCGATGGGCGGGCTGTCTACCGAACAAATAAACAATGCTAAAATTCTCCTATGGAAAGGCCATTGCTCGGTGCATCAGATGTTTCAGCCGCAGCATGTGCTCAAATTCCTTAATCAGTACCCCGACGGACTTGTGATTTCGCATCCTGAATGCAAGTTCGAGGTGTGCAAGCTCTCGCATTATGTGGGTTCCACGGAAACCATAATTAAAATGGTGAAAGCAGGCAAACCCAATACACGCTGGTTGGTTGGTACAGAGCTTAATCTGGTCGAGCGCCTTGCGCAGGAAGTGAAGCCGGAAGGCAAAATCGTGCAGTTCATGGCATCCACGGTGTGTATGTGCTCGACGATGGCGCGCATCGATCCCCAGCACCTCGCTTGGGCCCTGGAGAACCTAGTCGAAGGCAAAGCAGTCAACCAGATCCGCGTGCCCGAGCGCGATGCCGAACTGGCGAGGCTTGCGCTAGATCGCATGCTGCAAATATCCTAAACGCATCAATTCTCCGATTGGATTCTTGTCGATGATGGATCGAACTGCCCGCTTGTGGAGATTATTTTCGATAGGGAGATGCTGTAGGTTCAGTTTTTTTCAGATTGATTAGGCATTAACTACAATAATGAGCAAAACACTGCATGTTGCAACTTACAATATTCACAAAGGCTTTTCGCATTTCAACCGACGAATGATGGTACACGAGCTGCGCGAGCGGTTGCACGCGATGCGCGCGGACGTGGTGTTTCTGCAGGAAGTGCAGGGCTATCATGGCCACCATGCTGAGCAATATACCAACTGGCCGGAAATACCCCAGTATGAATTTCTCGCTGATACGGTGTGGAGCGATTTCAGTTATGGAAAGAATTCGGTGTACGACGAAGGCCACCACGGCAACGCCATTTTGAGCCGTTTCCCAATCGTTCACTGGGACAATCTGGATGTTTCCGCGCATGCGCTCGAACGCCGCGGCATACTGCATTGTGAAATGAAGCTGCCAGGGTGGAACGAGCATCTCCATTGCATCAATGTGCACCTGGGCCTTTTTTCGCGCTGGCGTGAGAAGCAGTTGCTCACCCTGCGCGATCACATCGAGAAACTGGTTCCGGCGCAAGCGCCGCTCATCATCGCTGGCGATTTCAACGACTGGCGTAGCCGGGCGGGCAGGATTCTTGCAGATTCACTATACTTGCACGAAGTATTCGAACTAATCCGCGGCAGACCTGCGCGCAGCTTTCCGGCGGTAATGCCGGTGTTCCGGCTGGATCGCATTTACGTCCGAGGGTTCCGCGTCGAGCGCGCGCATGTGCATCGCGGCCGGCCGTGGTCGAAAATCTCCGACCATGCCGCACTCTCGGCAACCATGATACGGGTTTAAAAGGCCGACCCCACAGCCAATCCGCGGCAAGTCTCCAGGCTAAATCTTTTGGTGCGCCAATGCGTTTTTTCGCGGGTAACAAACTCACGCTGCTGCATAATGGAGTCGAATATTTTCCCGAGCTGGAGAGGGCTATCGGGAATGCGGCACTGGAAGTTTTTCTTGAAACGTATATTTTCGAAAACGATGATACCGGCAGGCGCATTGCGGAAGCTCTGAAACGCGCGGCGCAGCGCGGGGTCCGGGTGCATCTGCTGCTCGACGGTTTCGGTTCAAAATCTCTGACTAGAGAGATAATTGCCGACATGACCCGGGCGGGCGTTCAGCTGCTACTTTTCCGGCCAGAAATATTGAGCTTCAAATTCAGGCGCCAGCGACTGCGGAGAATGCACCGCAAACTTGCGGAAATTGACGGCAAGGTCGCGTTCGTGGGCGGCATTAATATCATCGACGACATGCACACGCCTAATCAGGTGCCGCCGCGCTTTGATTACGCAGTAAAGATTGAGGGGCCGCTGGTGCGAGCGGTACATGTTTCGGCCAGAGACCTATGGACGCGAGTCACTTGGACGCACTTGCGCCGGGAATGGCGCAAAACCAAAGGCCAGCCAGCTGCAATGCGGCCGTGCGGCGAGCAGCGAGCGGCTTTGGTTACCCGTGACAACCTGCGCCACCGGCGCGATATCGAGCAGGCCTACCTGAATGCAATTGCCGGCGCCAAACAGGAAGTCGTGATCGCCAACGCGTATTTTCTTCCTGGCCGCAATTTCCGCCGCGCGCTGGTGAACGCAGCAGCACGCGGCGTGCGCGTAATCCTGCTGTTGCAAGGCCGGGTGGAGTATGTGCTGCTGCACTACGCATCTCGGGCACTGTACGGATATTTTTTAAATGCCGGCGTGGAAATTTATGAGTATCACAAGAGCTTCATGCACGCCAAGGTGGCAGTGATGGATGGCTATTGGGCAACAGTCGGTTCCTCCAACATCGACCCCTTCAGCATGTTGCTGGGGCGGGAAGCAAACGTGATGGTGGAAGACCACGGATTCGCCCAGCAGCTCAGGCAAAGCCTTATGCAGGCGGTCACGCAGGGCTCACAGCAGGTACAGCGCGAACGCTGGAAAAACTTGCCGCTCGCGCAGCGCGTCCTGATCTGGATCAGCTACGGTTTGGCGCGTTTCTTCACCGGCGTGTTCGGCTATGGACGCGAGCATGAATTAAGGCGGCGCAACTAGGCGGCTTTTTTGGTGGCATCAGGAACCGGCCGTGCTAGGCCGACGCGCCGACCGCAGTAGCCCTCCGGAGCGCGTGATTTGGGGACCTTAATTTTTTGGATTATTGCGCTTAACGAATCTGATTTTGAGGCGGGCAGGTGTCAACGTGACCTGCTCGCCAAGCAAGCCACAGGATGATAGGCTTTTAAGCCATGCGTAGTACTCATTTTGGCAAACCGCCGAAACGCCAGAACGACTGGAAAACCATCAACGCCCTGTTTCCTTATTTATGGGAGTTCAAGGGCCGGGTGGCATTGGCACTAGGCTTGTTGATCTTCGCCAAATTCGCCAACGTTGCGGTTCCACTCGCACTCAAGGGCATTGTAGATTCGTTGAGCGCCAAGGACGCGCTGATTGCGCTGCCGCTCGCCCTGCTTGCGGCTTACGGCTTGCTGCGTTTTTCAGCCACGTTATTTGGCGAGCTGCGTGACGCGGTATTCGCCAAAGTGACCCAACGCGCAATCAGACGGGTGGCGCTCAAGGTCTTTAGCCATTTGCATGCGCTATCCCTGCGCTTTCATCTGGATCGCCAAACCGGCGGGGTATCGCGCGACATCGAGCGCGGTAGCCGCGGCATTTCCTTTCTGCTGCAGTTCATGCTGTTCAATATTTTGCCTACCTTTGTGGAAATCGCGTTGGTGGCGGCAATTCTACTTATCAAGTATGACGCATGGTTTGCGGTGATTACCTTCGTCACACTCGCGATCTACATCGTGTTTACCCTGGTGGTTACAGAATGGCGCATGGTATTCCGCCGCACCATGAACGACTCCGACTCCAAGGCCAACACGCGGGCCATAGACAGCCTGCTCAACTATGAAACAGTGAAATATTTTGGCAACGAGGAATGGGAAGCGCGGCGTTATGACGAAGGCTTGCAAGTTTGGGAAAAAGCGGCAGTGCGCAATCAGACTTCGCTTGCCGGTCTGAATGCCGGTCAATCGGCGATTATCGCCGTGGGCATGACACTGTTGATGGTGCTCGCCGCCAATGGTGTGGTTCATAACACGATGACGGTGGGCGATCTGGTGCTGGTTAACGCTTTTATGCTGCAGCTCTATCTGCCACTCAATTTCCTGGGCTTTGTTTACCGCGAGATCCGGCATTCGCTGGCCGATATGGAAAAGATGTTCAACCTGCTTGAAGAAAACCTGGAAATCCAGGACTGGCCGGGTGCCCCCGACCTTGTGGCGGGAAAGGCGGTCGTCTGTTTCGACAAGGTGGATTTCGGTTATGACGCGAAGCGCCAAATCCTGTTTGACGTGAGTTTCGAAATTGCCCCGGGGAAAACCATCGCGGTCGTAGGTCACAGCGGTTCGGGCAAGTCTACTCTGGCGAGGCTCTTGTATCGCTTCTATGATGTGTGGAGCGGCCGCATTACCGTGGACAGCCAGGATATCCGTGAGGTGACGCAAAAATCCCTGCGTTCAGTGATCGGCATAGTTCCTCAAGACACGGTGTTGTTCAATGACACCATTTTTTACAATATCAACTACGGCCAGCCAGAAGCCTCAAGTGAAGAAGTCATCGAGGCGGCGCAAGCGGCGCACATCCACGACTTCATCATGAGTTTGCCGGATGGTTACGGTACGATGGTGGGCGAGCGCGGCTTGAAACTATCCGGCGGCGAGAAGCAGCGGGTCGCAATTGCACGGGCGATTTTGAAAAACCCGCGCATACTGATTTTCGACGAAGCGACCTCGGCGCTCGATTCGAAATCGGAAAAGGCGATTCAGGCGGAACTTAAGCGCATTGCCGCCAACCGCACCACACTTACCATTGCTCATCGACTGTCCACGATAGTTGATGCCGACCAAATTCTGGTGATGGACCACGGGCGAATTATTGAGCGCGGCACCCATCGCGAGCTCCTGGATAAACAAGGCGCCTACGCTCACATGTGGACGCTGCAGCAGCAGGAAGAAGCCGAGCGTAGCAAGCAATCGCAAAACCTAGTCCAGGCCGAAAAACTGCGCGCCTGAATCGGTGTTCTCGAATCCAATAACCAAGAGCGGCTATCCAGACCTTGGCAGCATTCTTGACCGTAAATTCAAGGGGGTTGGATTTACCCTTAGAATCATGGGTCAAAAATGTGAAGTTATACCTTGATTTTTTTTGTTTTAGCTGCGATCATGGGCGCGGGCTTCCAGGGAGGGACCCAGGAAAAGCTGTTGTGTTTCACTCAATTAAGGAATAAGACCAATGAAGAAAAAATTCTTAATTCTCGGGCTGTTTTTGTTGACAGCAGGGACGGTCACTGCTGATGACGAGCTTGTGCCGCAAGCGGCGCAACCTGACGTCCAGCCACCCATTGAAACAGACTCGGTCGCGAAACCAGTCGAGGGCGAGCAGGAAAACGCGCAGCGTCAGGAACTCTCGCAGACCGGTGCCGAAGTACAACCGGATCTGCCGCCTCTCGACCCGGCCAAGCTTCGCGGCATGCGTTCTGCTGCGGCTCTGGTAGT
This sequence comes from Burkholderiales bacterium, assembly GCA_035624615.1. Taxonomy (GTDB): domain Bacteria; phylum Pseudomonadota; class Gammaproteobacteria; order Burkholderiales; family JAHFRG01; genus JAHFRG01. The sequence continues at coordinate 20,795 of DASPRE010000103.1, forward strand.
GGAACAACGGCAGGAGCGACCGCTCTATGCCAAGAATACTGATGTGCCCATGCCGATTGCTTCAATTACCAAACTGATGACGGCCATGGTTGTGCTGGATGCGCAATTGCCGCTGGATGAACAAATAACCATTGCGAAAGACGACGTAGATACTTTGCGCGGCACCCGCTCTAAGCTCAAGGTTGGTCTGGAACTATCGCGCCGTGAATTGCTGCAGCTCGCCCTCATGGCTTCGGAAAACCGTGCCGCCGCTGCGTTGGCTCGCACCTATCCTGGCGGAGTTCCTGCTTTTGTCGCGGCGATGAACCGCAAGGCGGAGGCATTGGAAATGATGGATACCCGGTTCGTGGATCCCACCGGGCTCGACAGGGGCAATGTTTCCACAGCGCTGGATTTAGTCAGGATGGTGAAAGCGAGCTACGATTATGAGTTGATACGCGAATTCACCACTGCCACCTCATACGCCGTGGAGCAGCGCAAGCGGCGCCACCTCCCGTTCCACAATTCCAACGTGTTGGTTAGAAGTAAGAGCTGGGATATCGGGCTGTCAAAGACCGGCTATATCCACGATTCCGGACGCTGCCT
>DASPRE010000026.1:0-2267 GCA_035624615.1 Burkholderiales bacterium
GCGACGCTGGCAATCTTTTCACGAGTATCCGCTCGCGCCAGCGAGCAAGCCAGCCATCATTGCTTCGCGCGTGTACCAGCGAGGCCAACTTGGCGCTGTTTGTATAACGGCGGTTGTCCCAGAGGATCATGGCTATATTGAATATCACCACCAATACGCCGGCAAAACCGATCTCCGTGAAAAACAGCAGATGCGTATCGGCTTCCACCCGCGGCCACCACTGATAAAGAATGTACTGAGCAACGATGGGGAGCGTAAATGCTATGCCGATCGCAAGCAAGGTAATAAGGCTATGTGAAAAAATATATGCAAGACTGGAAACGATACGGTGTGAATTTTCAGTTCGGTACATTACTAAGTTCTCCTTCTCAACAAATACGAGAGTCGTCACGTGTCCGCGACACAACTCGATGAAGTTAAACGGAGTAATCGTGAGAATCAGTCATGCTACCAATCGCACGGGCGCAGCAAATGCGTCCTGACATTGAAAGACCGCGACCGCGGACTATAGTTTCACAGGAAAGTTTTATAGGGCTGATAAAAATAAACTATGACGATAACTGCACAGACTTATTCTCAGCCTGAGGCTCGGATGGCTTCGGCCTTCTTAATCAGCGCTTCCGCCATCCGGATACTGGCAATGTCGATCAATCGTCCATCGAGCGATACCGCGCCCTTTCCTTCTTTTGCAGCCTGTGCCATCGCTTCCATGATTCGTCTGGCTTTGGTTACCTCGGCTTCAGAAGGCGTGAAAACCTTGTTTGCTAATTCAATTTGCGATGGGTGGATCGCCCACTTGCCCTCGTAGCCGAGGACCGCTGCGCGGTTGGCCGCAGCGATAAATCCATCGGGATCGTTGAAATCGCCAAACGGCCCGTCAATCGGACGCAGTCCGTAAGCGCGGCAAGCGACCATCATCCGCGTCTGCGCGGCGTGCCAGGGATCGGTCCAGAAATATTGCCGATTGCCATTCGCATCTTTATCGGTTAGCACACCCGAGTCTTTGTTCACTCCACCAATGACCGTGGTGCGTGCGCGGGTTGAAGCAGCGTAATCGGCCACTCCGAACGACATCGCTTCGAGCCGTTTGCTCGATTGCGCAATCGCTTCAACATTGGCCATGCCCAGTGCGGTCTCGATCAGCACTTCAAATCCGATTCGTTTCGAGCGTTTTTTCGCCGACTCAATCTGCGTCACCATCATGTCCACGGCATAAACATCGGCTGGTACGCCCACCTTGGGAATCAGAATCATGTCCAGTCGGGCGCAGCCTTCCACGATGTCCACCACGTCACGGTACATGTACTGCGTGTCAAGACCATTGATACGTACCATCATGATCTTGGTTCCCCAGTTGATTTCATTCAGGCCTTGAATGATATTCTTGCGCGCTTTTTCTTTGTCATCCGGTGCAACGGCATCTTCGCAATCAAGAAAAATAATATCGGCGGCGGATTTCGCGGCCTTATCGAAGAGAGAAATGTTGGTCCCGGGAACGGCCAGTTCCGAACGATGCAGGCGTGGGGTAGCGGATTCAATGCTGGTGAAGCTCATGGGGTTCCTTCCTTAGTGAAATTTAATTACGTTATCCGGTGGCGCCAAAACCCGAAGCGATGCAGTTGATCGATTGCAGCAGCGCATCACGGTAAAGGTTTTTCGCTGGTCCTTCCGATTCTAGACGGTAGCGCCGCAGTAGATCGACCTGCTCGCGGTTTACCTGATTGAGCATGGGCAGCCGCAATTCGAGACGCCGCCGGTATTCAGGAAAGCGCTCGGCAACATCCTTGCCTTGGCTGACTCTCAGCACCATATCGCGGGTAAGCCGGTATTCTGCCTCAATCTTGTGAAAAATTTCCCGGCGAATCCTTTCATCTGCAACCAGTCCCGCATATTGACGGGCGACTTCCAGATCAACCTGAACCAAGGTCTTTTCCACTTCGTCGATGATCAGGCGGAACAGCCGTGATTCGATGAACATGCGCCGTAGCAGCATAAGGCCGGCTTCGCCTCGAACCTGCAGGAATGCGGAAAGGCCGCCGCCAACTCCGTACCAGCCCGGCACGATATGTCGGTTCTGCGCCCAAGCGAACACCCAGGGTATGGCGCGCAGATCGGCCAGGCTCTTTGCGCCAAAACGGCGCGTCGGGCGTGAGCCTATATTGAGCAATGAAATTTCCTCAAGCGGGCTCGCCGCCTGAAAATACGCGGGCAGATCCGGGTGGCGGACCAGCTGACTGTAAGCAACCTGCGCAGTTGCGGAAAGCGCC
>DASPRE010000004.1:0-10385 GCA_035624615.1 Burkholderiales bacterium
CGCGGCCGATATTACTGCGGACGCCAAAGTGCGTGCGCAAATCCAGAAGCTGCAGGAAGACGGCTACGGCCATTATCCAGTGTGCGTGGCCAAGACCCAGTACTCCTTCTCAGCCGACGCCGGATTGCGCGGTGCGCCTTCGGGCTATTTAGTGAACATACGCGAAGTGCGGCTTTCGGCTGGCGCTGAATTCGTGGTGATGATTTGCGGGGACATTATGACCATGCCGGGATTGCCCAAGGTGCCTGCAGCCGAGAAAATCGATCTTGATGATGACGGCAAAGTCGTAGGTCTATTTTAAGGCAATTACTTCCAGGTGATGGTGATGTTGAGCAGCCCGGATTTCTGGATCGGGCTTTTCCAAATCATCGGCGTCAATATCCTGCTCTCCGGCGACAACGCGGTGGTAATTGCGCTTGCCGCGCGTTCGCTTCCGGGCCGGCACCAAATGCAAGCTATGATATGGGGCAGCGCAGCGGCTGTCGTGATGCTTGTGATTCTCACCATATTCGCAGTTAAGCTCCTCATGCTGCCTTCGCTCAAAATAATCGGCAGCGGGCTTCTGTTGTGGATTGCAGTGAAGCTGCTGCTTCCCGGGGACGGAGGCGGACGAGGCATAAAAGGCAGCGAGCACTTGTTTACCGCCATTAAAACTATCTTGATCGCTGACTTGGTTATGAGCCTGGATAACGTGCTTGGCGTTGCAGCGGCGGCCAAGGGCAACATTACACTGCTGATACTCGGGCTGGCTATCAGCATTCCATTGATAATTTTTGGCAGCGCGCTGATACTCAAGCTGATGCAGCGCTTCCCGGTCATCATCACGCTGGGAGCAGCGCTGCTAGGATACATTGCCGGGGAAATGCTGGTCAGTGACCCCTTGACGAATAACTGGATAGACATCCATGCGCATGTCCTGATATTGCTTGCCCCGATCGGCGGCGCTTTTTTCGTTGTCGTAACTAGTGCATGGATTAAAGCAACTCACCGCCGAGCTTGATTTCAATTCTTTGCTTTATTAATCTCTGGTTACTTTGGAATTTATTGTTTCACAGAGGAATTCAGGGATTAGCTCCTCTAAAATTTCATAAGATGAAACCGATTTCCTGAATTATGGTTGCGCTTTATGATGCAAAAAAACGTATACTTTATAAACGAATATCATAAAATGCGAAAAATAAAATTTAAAATTTCACCTGCAAGAAAATAAATCTAGAGTTCAGGGATGAAAAAAAGCGCATTCTGGAAAGCTGATTGGTTCCTCGTGCTGATCGTCGCCGCTGTGCTATTTTTCATGGGCGGTGGGGATCTGATTCAAAGCCTAGAGCGCAAAGCTTATGATGTCGGGGTCAAGGCATCATCGCGCATTCCGAGCCAGAAAGTCGCGGTAATCGCGATTGATGATCAAAGTATAGACAATATAGGGCGCTGGCCGTGGTCGCGTGAAGTACACGCGAAAATGATAGACCTCCTTGCGGGCGCGAAGGCCAAGGTCATCGGCTACACCGTGTTTTTTTCCGAGCCCCAAGTTGATCCGGGGCTCAAATACATCAACAAGCTTACACAGCTGTATGCAAGTTCGGGTTTAACGAATCTCGAGGATCCGACGGCGCAACAGGCAGTTTCGCAGATTGGCGACTTGCTCAAAGAGGCAGAGCAGCGTCTGAATACCGATCGCGAACTCGAGGAAAGCATACAAAAAGCAAACAATGTATTGCTCGCCATGCTATTTCAGCTCGGTGAGCCTGTCGGTAAGCCCGACCGACCGCTGCCAGAGTTTATAGCGAAATACCAGCTTTCCAATATTGGGGGTAACCTCACTGAAGCATCCGATGACATGCTCCCTTATCCTACGGCGAACATCCTAATCACACCTCTTGCCGAGTTCGGCGAGAATGCCGCGGGCGTAGGGCATTTGAACGCTAATCCAGATGTGGACGGGGGTGTCCGCACCGAGCCGCTGGTGCTGGGCTACTACGACAAGTATTTCCCGTCCCTGTCGCTGATGCTGGCGGCGAAAAGCCTGAATCTTCAGCTGAGCGACATCGTGATGCGCCCGGGCCACGGCGTCAATCTTGGCAACCTGAAAATCGCAACTGACCCAAACCTGCAAATGTACATCTATTTTTACAAGGATCGTGATAACCGGCCGGCTTTTCCGGTGGATTCATTCTATGACGTTTATTCCGGCAAGATCCCCGCGGACAAGTACCGTGACAAGATCGTGCTGATTGGCGCGACTGCTGCCGGGGTGGGAGCCATGCAAGTTACGCCTATCTCGCCAGCCATGGCGCCGGTGCTGACCCTCGCACATTCGGTATCGAGCATTCTCCAGGAAGATTTCTTTATCGTCCCCAGCTGGGGTCCTTGGGCGGAGGGAATTGTATATCTGTTGGTGGTGCTCTATTTGGTGTTGCTTCTCCCCAGACTCAAGGCGGGGACAGCGGCATTCATTACATTTTCATTGCTAACCGCCCTGCTCGGCACGCAATTCGCGCTTATGGTCGGCAAGACCACATGGTTGAAGCTGATGCTGCCGGCGACCTTGCTATTGATTGGCCATTTACTGCTCACCACCAAGCGTTTCTTGGTGACCGAGAAGGGCAAGGAGAGATCTGAAGCAGAATCGGCGGAATCAAACCGCATGCTCGGGCTCGCGTTTCAGGGGCAGGGCCAGCTCGACATGGCTTTTGACAAATTGCGCAAACTGCGACTCGATGACAGCGTCATGGACCTCTTGTATAACCTGGCCCTGGATTTCGAGCGCAAGCGCCAATTCAACAAAGCGGAATCTGTGTATCGGCACATGAGCGAGTACAACCCCAAGTACAGGGACTTGGCACAGAAGCTTACCCGCGCCAAGCAGATGTCGGAAACAGTAATTCTCGGCGGTGCTGGCGCAAGCCACCCCGGGGGCGCGCTGGTACTTGAAGGCGGACAAGTGGAAAAACCGATGCTCGGCCGCTATCAGGTGGAAAAAGAACTGGGAAAGGGGGCGATGGGTGTGGTGTATTTGGGCAAGGATCCCAAGATCAGCCGTGTAGTCGCCATCAAAACCCTGGCGCTATCTCAGGAGTTTGGTGCCGACGAACTCCAGGATGTAAAAGCGCGTTTTTTCCGCGAGGCGGAAACCGCTGGGCGCCTCAACCATCCGAATATTGTGACCATATTCGACGCCGGCGAAGAGCACGACTTGGCGTTTATCGCAATGGAGTTTCTACAGGGTAAAGATCTGGTATCTCATACAAAGCCGGACAACCTACTGCCGCTTTCCAAGGTGATGAGCATCGTAGCTAGAGTCGCCGATGCACTGGCTTATGCGCACACGCATAACGTTGTCCACCGCGATATCAAGCCGGCGAATATGATGTATGAGCCTGGAACCGACACGCTGAAGGTAACCGACTTCGGCATTGCCCGCATAACCGATTCCAGCAAAACTAAAACCGGCATGGTGCTCGGCACGCCTTCTTTTATGTCTCCGGAGCAATTGGCCGGAAAAAAAATAGACGGCCGCTCTGATTTGTTCTCGCTGGGGGTGAGCCTATATCAGTTGGTGTGCGGAAGATTACCGTTTGAGGGCGATTCCATGGCGCAACTCATGTTTAAGATCGCTAACGAGCCGCCCGCCGATATTCGAAGCATAAATCCTGATCTACCAGAATGTCTGGTCGCCATCATTAACAAGGCTCTTGCTAAGCAAGTGGAACAGCGCTATCAAACAGGTGCCGAAATGGCGCAAGCGCTCAGGCAATGCATGGCAAGTCAGGAAATCGTGGATGTCGGCGTTTGAAAGGGAGTTCATGGACCTTAGTAAGGCTCTGGAAATTACCACCGCGACCGACCCGGGCATGGTGCGTTCGCACAACGAGGATAGTATCGCAGTGGACGCCACAAGCGGTTATGTTATCCTCGCAGACGGCATGGGCGGGTATAATGCCGGTGAAGTAGCAAGCGGTATCGCCACTGCCATGCTCGGCACCAGCTTAAAGCAAATTTTGGAGGACGCCGAGCCCGGCAAGATCGAACGGGAGAGCGGGGAAACGCTGGCAGTAAAAATATTGAGGGAGCAAATTGCGGGGGCTAATGCGTCGATATATCAGGCGGCGAAAAGCCAGCCGCAATATGCCGGAATGGGCACCACCCTCGTGATCGGATTGTTTTATGATAAACATTTAAGTGTGGCGCACCTAGGCGATTCGCGTTTGTACCGGTTGCGCCAGGACGAATTTAAGCAGATTACGCGGGATCATTCGCTGTTGCAGGAACAGATCGACTCCGGCATGATTACCCAAGAAATGGCCAGGTTCTCTCTGAACAGAAATCTGGTGACGCGCGCCTTGGGAATTGATCCCGAAGTCGAGCCTGAGATTCATACCTACGAGGTGGAAGTTGGCGATGTTTACCTGCTGTGCTCTGACGGATTGAGCGATATGGTGGAGGATGACGAAATTCAACTTACACTGGCGAGCCTGCAAGCCAATTTGCCGCTCGCGTCGCAACAGTTGGTGCAATTGGCAAACGACAATGGCGGGCGCGATAATATCTCGGTGATCCTGGTGCGTATATTGCGCCATCTACCTGCTGGTGCGGACTGGATTGGCCGGCTATCATCATGGTTCAGGTTAGCTAGGGTATGAGGAAATTATGGCGAAGTTGATTCTGAGCATGGACAACCTGGTGTTGAAGGAGATCGCCCTCAACAAGGAACGCACTACAATTGGCCGGAAACCGAGCAATGACATACAGATCGACAATCTTGCAGTGAGCGGCGAGCATGCGGCCATCGTCACCATACTTAACGATTCGTTCCTGGAAGACCTAGGCAGCACGAACGGTACCTTTGTAAACGGTAACATGGTGAAAAAGCATTTCCTGCAAAACAATGACGTTATTGAGCTCGGGAAGTATAAGCTGAAATATATCAGTGAGCAGCCAAGCCAGGCAGCTGGTGGCAATTATGAAAAGACTGTAGTAATACACCCCAAACCCGGGTTCAAGACGGGGGAAGGAATTCTGCATAATTTGCAGGCTGCGGAGCAACTGCAACCGCGACCGGTGGATACTATTCCCGACGCTGCCACGGCCGCGAAACTTGCTGCAGAGGCCAAATCTGTTGAGCAGAGGCCGATAGCGGCCGAAGCAAAACCTGCCGCCGAGATGAGACCCGCAACCGAGATGCGACCCGCAAGCGAAATGAAACCGGTGGCTGAGGTGAAACCGGCGGCAGAGATGAAACCGGTGGCGGAAATGAAACCGGCGGCAGAGGTGAAACAGGCGACAGAGATGAAACCGGCGGCGGAGACGAAACCGACGGTGGAGACGAAACCGGCGGCAGAAATGAAACCGGGAACTGGGTTGAAGCCGGCTGCAGAACCCAGATTTAAGCCTTCTGAGCTTAAACCCGCTGTGGAAGTAAAGCCAGTAGCGGAAGCAAAACCGGCGGCAGAAGACAAACTCAAGCCTAGCGAGCCTAAACCTGCTATGGCAACGATGCAACAGAGACCTTCCGTTACAGCAGAGGTCAAATCCGCTCGTCTCGGAGCGATTCAGATACTAACCGGCCCAAGCGCAGGTAAGGAGTTGGATTTGACCAAGAGTCTCACCACCTTGGGCAAACCGGGCGTGCAGGTGGCGGTGATCACACGTCGGCCGCAAGGCTACTTCATTACCCATGTAGAAGGCGCGACTTTTCCGCTAGTGAACGGCAAGGCTCTCGATGCCCAGGCACACCCCCTGAATGATCACGACATCATCGAGCTCGGGGGAATCAAAATGGAGTTCTTTTATAAAGCGGCCTGAGCAGTCACAGGTCAAGCGAGAAAGGCCGATGGGGGCAGCGCAGCGAAATACCGCCGCGTTAAGTCAAAACATGGCAAATGGACCCCGTACGCGCAGACAGCATTTCCTCGGGCCTCAAATGCTTAGCTCTATAGTCTGCCCGCCGGGTGCTGTTTCATCGATTCTTCCGGCCGGCATCATCCAGACCGACCTTTTCCCTGTCCGCAATTAGGGTGTTGCTTGTTAGATCTAAAAAAACACTCGGTCCGCATTGTCTTGGGTCTTGTCATCACGCTGGTGTTTCTAGGCCATGTGGCAAAGATTCATGAGTTCACTTTTTTGCAACAGCTGGATTCGATTATCTACGACGCGCGTTTGCGGCTTGCCATGCCGCGCACCGTTGACAATCGCATCGTGATCGTGGACATCGATGAAAAGAGCCTCGCCGAAGAAGGGCGCTGGCCATGGCATCGCGACCTCCTGGCATTGATGGTGGACAAGCTATTTGACCGTTATGGTGCGGAGGTTGCAGGATTTGACATGGTGTTCGCGGAAAAAGACGAAAGTTCAGGACTGCGAGTTTTGGAAGATTTGTCGCGAAAGCAGTTTAAGGACGATCCGCAGTACCAGGCTGCGCTGACGCAAGCGCGGCCGCAGCTTGAATACGACCGGATATTCGCCGCGAGCCTGAAAAAGCATCGGGTTCTGCTGAGTTATTATTTTTCCAATGAAGAAGTGGCGGGAAAGTACGTCGCGGTGAACGCATTGCCGCCCCCGGTGCTTCCCGCAGGCACATTTCCCGGCAAGGGCATTCAATTTGTGACGTGGGACAGCTATGGCGCAAACCTGGCCGAGCTACAGCACGCTGCAGCCGGTGCCGGTCATATCAACCCGATTTACGACAAAGCAGATGGCGTCAACAGGCGTGTGCCGATGCTTGCCAAGTACAAAGACGCATATTATGAGCCGCTGTCGCTCGCCATCGTTCGTGCTTTGATGGGTTTTCCCAATGTCGAGCCGGATTATGCATCCGACCAGCTTTTGCATATGGGTGTCGGGGCGAAGGATTTTTCTAGGCTTGAATTCCTGAAAGTTGGGCCGCTCAAAATTCCTGTGGATGAGAATGTAGCGGCCCTGGTGCCATACCGAGGAGAGCAGGGAAGTTTCAGGTACATATCAGCTAGTGACGTGCTGCATGACAGGCTCAATCCCGGCGAACTCAAAAATAAGATAGTGCTTATCGGCACCACTGCACCCGGGCTCAAGGATTTGCGTGCAACTCCTGTTGGCAAAGCCTATCCTGGAGTCGAGATTCACGCCAACCTGATCGCTGGAATGCTCGATGGGAATATTAAGGAAAATCCGCCCTATGTGCGGGGCGCCGAATTAGTCTTGCTATTTTTAGCTGGAGTGGGGTTGACGTTGCTGATGCCTTTCCTGAACCCAATAAAATGGGGGATTTTTACTCTTAGCGTTTTGGCGTTTGTGCTCAGCACCAATTTCATTGCCTGGTATTACGGTAACTTGTTGTTGCCGACGGCGAGCGTATTGTTGCTGGTCTTGGCGCTATTCGCCCTCAACATGTCATACGGCTACTTCGCTGAGTCGCGCATTAAGCGGCAGTTCACCGACCTTTTCGGACAATATGTTCCGCCGGAACTGGTGGATAAAATGAGCCAGGACCCCAAGCGCTATAGCATGGAAGGCAAGAGCCAGGAATTGTCGGTGCTATTTTCGGATGTCCGCGATTTCACATCGATCTCCGAAGGACTTGAACCCAAAGAACTGACCGCATTTGTTAATGCGTATCTGACGGCGATGACCCGTATCATCCGCGCGCACCACGGCACGCTGGACAAATATATTGGCGATGCCATTATGGCGTTCTGGGGCGCGCCGGTAAACGATCCAGATCATCCACGCAATGCAGTGGTTAGCGCCCTGGAAATGCAAACTACAGCGCGGCAGCTGCGCGAGCAGTTCAAGGCGCGCGGCTGGCCGGAAATCAGAATCGGCGTGGGCATCAACACCGGTATTATGGTTGTCGGCGACATGGGTTCAGCGGTGCGCAAAGCGTACACAGTAATGGGTGATTCGGTGAACCTGGCCTCGAGGCTGGAGGGGCTTTGCAAGGAATATGGTGCAGACATTATTTTGAGCGAAATGACCAAGAACCTGGTATCCGGAATTGTGTACCGTGAACTCGATCAAGTGAAAGTAAAGGGCAAGGACGAACCGGTACTTATTTACGAGCCGCTTGGGATTGAGGGCCAAGTGGCTCCAGATGCGTTGGACGAATTGAGGCTGTTTCAGCGGGTGCTTAGACTTTACCGAGCACGGGACTGGGACTTGGCGGAGCTACAGCTAATTAATCTGGCGAAGATGGCACCCGCTACCCGCCTTTACAAGCTGTTTCTGGAACGCATCAAGAATTTTCGCGTTAATCCTCCTCATGCAGGTTGGGATGGCGTCTGGGTGTATGAAACCAAGTGAGATTGCTGTAAATTTGAATTAATAAATTGGATTAGTTTCCGTGGCGGGGCTAAAATTGCTTGGAATGAATCTTGCATGGATGCGGAACAATTATGGGACACACGAAAGTCAAAAGATTTGGGTGCAGAATCAAAATCGGTGGGCACTTGGGCAAAACTGCGATGTTGCCAGACAACGATTTCTTGACTGGCACGGGCTTACGGGCGGGCGGACTGGGTTTCAGGAAGCTCGCCCGGATCAATGAGGTGTTCCCTGGGTGTTCGCCTCTTAGGTATTATCGGCGGTATCCGGTTTTTGGCGCATGATGTAGGATGGGTGCGCAAAAAGCCAATCGCAGTGGGCGCCAGTGACGACGCAAAAAATCTCAGATTGGGGGCAGGGAAGCTGCAACGGAAGCGGATATTCGTGGTTTAGGCGGGTATATTTCACCGTGTACAAATGAGGTTTTAGCTATGAGTACGGTATTTCAGGCACAACCGTTAACTAAGGATGTTCTCACCGAGAAACTGCATTTCACAAAAAAATTGCAGGCGGTCACCAACAAGATCCATGCCGCTTACAATATTGATGAAATCATGTTGGAGGTAAGCCAGGACATCTGTTCCCTGTTCAATGCAGACCGTCTCACTATCTACACGGTCGCCGAAGACAAGACTTCAATTATTTCCAAGGTGAAAACCGGGCTTAATTCTTTCAAGGACCTGAAACTGCCCATTAATGAGCAAAGCATCGCCGGTTTCGTGGCGATGAACAGGAAGCTAGTCAACATCAAGGATGTTTACGACGACAATGAGCTGAGGGCGCTGAGTCCGCAATTGAGTTTCCTCAAGGAGGTAGATAAGCGTACTGGGTACAGAACCAGGCAGATGCTGGTGGCACCGATAATTGACGCGGGAAGCAACGAGGCTATCGGCGTGGTGCAGATCATTAATAATAAGGGAGGCGTGCCATTTGCGCAGGTGATGGAAGAAGGTGTGAGTTTTATCTGTGAGACGCTTGCCATTGCCCTAAAACAGCGCCAGCAAGCTCAGCATATAGTGCGTACCAAATATGATTACCTCGTTGCAGATGCAGTGATTTCAGCAGAAGAATATGAACTTGCGACGCGGTCAGCGCGCAGAAAAAACATGGACATAGAAGACGTGCTAATTGACGAATTCCAGGTCAAGCTTCCTTCCTTGGGGCAATCATTGTCGAAATTCTATCAGGTACCGTACGAACCGTTTCGCGCGGACCGAATCAAGCCTATGGAATTGCTAAAAAACCTGAAGCGCGACTTCGTCCAGAATAGCTCGTGGGTTCCGATTGAGGAAACGAAGGACGGGCTGATAATTCTTACCACTGATCCTGAGCGAATCAAAGGGTCGCGCGTGGCCAATAATGTATTCCCCAAGCATAAGGTATTGTACAGGGTATGTACCAACCGCGAGTTTATCAGCACCCTGGATTTATTGTATGGGGCTGGCGGACTGGAGGCCGCCTCAGTGGGCGATCTTCTATCGGGGCTGGACGAAGAGCTTGAAGGAGAAGGTGCGGGTACCGACGAAGTTTCCGCTGCCGCAGACAACGAACTGGTCAAGCTGGTCAACAAAATAATCGTAGACGCCTACCATCAGGGCGCGTCAGACATTCACATCGAGCCTTACCCCGGGAAGGCCAAGACCGAAATTCGCTTCCGCAAGGACGGAACGCTGGTGCCATACATCGAAATTCCAGCGAGTTACCGTAGTGCCTTGGTGACGAGAATCAAGATCATGTGTGATCTAGACATCTCTGAGAAGAGAAAACCGCAGGATGGCAAGATCAAATTCAAGAAATTCGGTCCGCTGGATATCGAACTGCGGGTTGCGACCATACCCTCGCAGGGTTCTGTTGAGGACGTGGTGATGCGTATTCTTGGGGCGGGCGAGCCGATCCCGATGGAGAAACTGGGTTTAAGCGAGCACAACCTGAACACCCTTAAGGAAGTAATCTCCAAGCCTTACGGATTGTTCTTTGTATGCGGCCCGACTGGTTCAGGCAAGACCACGACTTTGCACTCGGTGCTGGGCTATATCAATACACCGGAAACCAAGATCTGGACTGCGGAAGACCCGGTGGAAATCACCCAG
>DASPRE010000060.1:0-2151 GCA_035624615.1 Burkholderiales bacterium
CATATTGTCGGTAATTAAAGTCACTGGTATATCATCCTGGATCAGCTCCCAGGCGGTAAGCCGCGCGCCTTGCAAGAAAGGTCGGGTTTCCCCGGTAAATACGCTGACTCTGTTGCCTGATTCCACAGCTGAACGGATGACTCCCAATGCAGTACCATGGCCGGCGGTGGCCAGCGCTCCGGCATTGCAGTAGGTGAGAATTCTCGCATTGTCTTTGATGAGAGCTGCGCCGTGGTAGCCGATAGCGTGGTTAACACGCAAGTCCTCGCTGTGAATGGCCTTTGCCTCATCCAAAAGCTTTTGCGCGATTTCCGCAGGATGGCGCTGTTTGGCCGTGTTCCAAACACCGCGCATCCGCTGCAGCGCCCAGAACAGATTTACTGCAGTGGGCCGGCTATGCGCAAGCTCCGAGAAACTTTTTTCAAGACCCGACGCAAAATCATTCTGCGCCAAACCTTGCAAACGCTGCGCCTCCAACGCGATGCCATATGCGGCTGCGCAACCAATTGCAGGCGCGCCTCTGACCACCATGTCGCGGATACCATCTGCAACGGCTGCTGCGGAATCAAAGCTCACATATTCAAACCGATCTGGCAGAACACGTTGGTCTATCATTTCCAGTTTGTTATTGCACCAGCGCAGAGTTTCGATTTTGCTATTAGCTTGAGTCATCGGATTAAAGCGGTCAGACGGTTCGACGGCAATGCCGCGCTGGCGAGGCAAAAATTGCTGGCAAAGCTGAGCTTAAGTGAAAAGCAAATGGGCATTCGCGAGCAATTGTTAGCAAAGTTACGCCGACTTTGGTGCAGTTTGTCAAATAACTCGCTCGTTGCCGCCGTCCACTGGCACCTGCGCAGCAGTGGTCTTGGCAAATAGCGGACCGCACATTTCAGCCGCGAGCTCGGCCACATCGCGGCTGTTAACTTCGGTCCTCAGTATATTGTTCTTCTTGTATTGCTCAACACTAAGGCCGTATTGCGCGGCACGCGATGCAAGTACTGCTTCGCTCCAGATTGCGGTATCGAAGACCGCGTTCGGGTGGATGATATTGATGCGCATGCCTTCCGCTCCCCATTCCAGTGCCGCGACTCTGGCGAGTTGGCTAAGCGCAGCTTTGGAAGCCGAGTAAGCGGCTGCCCCGGGACCTGGTGCGGGCACATTCTTGGAACCGATTACTACTGCGCGCCCCCCTTTGGGCGAAAGTTTCAGTAACGGGTAGCATTTGCGCAGCATCAACAAGTTCGCGTCAAGGTTGATGTTCATCACCCTGCGCCACTCTTCTCCTTGCAAAACGTCGATGCGGCGGCTCGCAGGGAAAATTCCGGCATTGAGTATCAACATGTCCAACCCCCCGAACGCCTTGACAGCGGATTCAAGCGCGCTCTCGACGGCTCTTTCACTTGTTATGTCGCAACGGATGCCAAGAAAATCTTTGCGATTATGCATCGCTTCAATTGACGGATTCAGATCGAGCCCGATTACTGCCGCGCCGCGTGCCAGCAGCGAATCCACACACGCCTTACCGATGCCCGAGGCGGCGCCGGTAACTAAAGCGATTTCACCAGCGAACAAGGGGAGTGCGCCGCTTTTCTTAAGCTTGGCCTGCTCTAGATCCCAGTATTCAACATCGAACAATTCCTTTGCTGATAGCGCGACGAATCCGCCCAAAGCGGTGGCGCGCAGAATAATTTCGATGGTATGCAAGTAGATTTCCGCAACGATGGCCGCGTCGTTCGCAGTGCGTCCCACTGCACACAGGCCAAGGTCAGGATCGAGAATCACGCGCGGCGCGGCATCCAGCATAGTTTTCCGCTCCTTTGCTGTACGCGTTTGCCGCTGAAAATACTTGCGGTATAGCTTGGCATAAGCTTCGGCATTCCTTCCCAGCATCGGTAGCGGTTTGGTACGAATCACGTGGTCGGGAGTAGCGGGACCTTGTTGCGAGATTTTCGCGATGTCCTTGCGCTTCGCGAATGTCAGGGTTCGGTCATTGGAGCAGGTCGTCATGATCACCGGAAAACCCGCGATTTTTGAAATTTTCCCACGCAACAAGGCAAGTTCCATTTTGAGAGGTTTTATTGCAGCGCCACGGGAACTGGGGTGGATTGCCCAGGCACCTTTTCCGGACAGATATTTTTCAGCACGTGACAC